>NZ_CP073374.1:0-104361 GCF_018199955.1 Klebsiella sp. P1954
ATGACGAAACCAGTAGCAGACGGGTCCGTCGCCGGTATCGTGGACAGATCCCAGAAACCAGCCATCATCATCCGGTGGCTCCGGTATCCAGCCACGGGCATCCGGGGCTTCATCCGTAAATCCGGCAGCGAAAGCTTCAGGCGCTTCATCGCGCATTGTCATCACAAAGCACTGGAGTTTATGGGTTCTGAGCCAGTAACTTAATTCTGCGGAAGTTTCACAGCCACTTCGTACCAGCGCAGGATGTGTCCAGTACCCCTGTTCATCACGTTTCACTTCAGCGGCGATAATCATTTTTCTTTCTCCTTGTGTTCGCTATGCTTTGTCGTTGATTTCATAACGGTTATGGATTTTTCTTCAGCACCGGCTTCCCGGTATTTCAGAAACTCTACGACCTTTCTTACCAGACTCTCCGAATCCCGATCGCGTAGTAGTGGAATGCCGGCCTGCCTCAGAACCTCTTCCAGCAGAATATCGCGCCGGATACGGTGTTTTTTCTGGTGTGAGGCATCATCCAGTTCAACTGCGCCGATGATAGCGAAGGTATGGATGTCAACGATGACCACATCGCAGTGCCACTGTGATGCCATCCGGAAGAGTTGCCACCAGGTCCGGGATCGTGGCCGGATATGGGGAGAGAGTGTGGCAATATCTGCCACCCGGACCTGAGGACACAACAGCCAGCGTGTTCGGCTGGTATGCCTCAGCAATGCCCGGAAAAAATGTTGTTCCCGTGGCGTCATCAGTGTGTCATTACCCACCCAGACCCGCTGGCGACACAACCGTTGCTCAGCCTCTGAGGGGCGAATACCCAGGGCTTTCAGTGACCTCAGAACCGGGGAAGTCTTCGTTACTGCACGTCCTTTCAGAAGCAGCACCAGAAATCCCAGCAAACTCAGCACAACAACGGTACTGCCCGCCATCATTAATATCTTTGCCATGTATTTTATTCCCTGATGTTCCTTTCTTTCCCGATGCGTTTTCCTGTCGTCTTCCTCATCTTTCTGTCCCTCTTCTGATAAGGCAGAACTCTGCCGGCAGCCTGTCGAGCAACGCGCGGCGAAATACATTCGGCAGTCCTCTCCCGGCTACAACATCAGCAATCAGAACTGATATGACGCTAATCTGCAGGAAGTGGCACAGGACAAAACCAATCTGATGCACCAGTTCCGCAGCAGGCATATTACGAAGAGCATTAATCAGCCGGATGGCATCCTGTGGGGAACCCCAGGCGAGAATACCGATACCGACCAGCATCACCGCCGGCGTATACAACAGCCCCCGGCTGATAACCCGTCCGGTCAGGCCTGTAAGCTCACACCTTTGCTGGCGAAACACCTCATCATCCCGGAGGATTTCCCATTCCAGCCGGGCCTTTTCATGGCGCGGCACCTCGGCCACCACCTGAATACCGTCGCGAATACTGACCAGCGGTGAGACCTCTGGCTTTCTCATCCGGTCGATGTGCCGGGTGTACAGGGCCAGACCGGCCCAGAACAGCGCGACAGATAACGCAACCAGATAAAATCCGCTTGCCCGGGATACAGGAGAAAATAAAACCATCTGAACCAGTGCCAGCGCGCAGCCGTATAAATAACAGAATAACTGCTGCTCAGGGCGCAGAATGAAATATCTGAACATATTGATTCCTTTTTAGATAAAAATAACATTCACAGCCGTCTTAATTTCATTATCGCCAGACCACTGTTTTCTCATACACCGCAATCACACCACGCCTGATTAATTCCTCTTTAACGCGACCATAAAGCGCCATGCCTTTTGTATTACCGGACAGGGATTTAATATAATTCATCAGGGATGAAGTATTCGCCGGGCGGTTCCCTGCAGATTTTTTACTTAATGACTGGACTTTATCGGTCAGGTGCAGCACTTCATCGTTACTGATTACCATAGGTGCCGCCTTCGGTTTCTCTGCAGAGCAAGGCGATGATATACGGCAACATCGTCTCCCCGCCCTGCATAGCTCGGCAATGACGCCATCATAGCCTTTATCATTCGAGATAATATGAAATATCGTCTCTTCCGGTGCAGTCGCGCTAAGTCTTCCCAGCTCAAACACCAGATGGAAGTCCACATTATTTTTTGACACATTCGAAACCTGGAATACGCTTACCGATATATCACCTGCATACGTTACAGCTGGAAAACGTATAAACTCCTGCTGAGGCCCGGTAAATAAAATAAGGCGTTCATAACGGGACAGACGGACATTTTCAAGTGTACCAATATTTTCATAATCTACGAGAGCAATAATTTTTTCAGTCATCGTCATCCAGAATCTGTCTGCACGGACAGTTATGATGCCGCAGCCTGTAATGCGGCAAATATAAAATGAATACCTGTTGCTATTTCAGGCATACCCTCAGCTAATTTTCGTTACATCTATTAGCTGAGGATTCCCAGGTATAATTATCAGGAATGGGTAAATATAATTAAAGGGTCTGACTCATCTTTCGTTCAGCTCGCAGCAGCTCCTTCATCATGCGCTCACTGGCGTACTGCGCTTCCTCTGCAGTGACGGTCGCAACGGCATTCCCCTGCAGATCATAGCGGGAGGCCCCCACCTTCATCCGGGACAGATAGCCCGCAGACCGGGTCAGACTCTTCAGGCACTTAATGACCTGTTTATGCGACAGCGGCAGGTCGCGGTTCACAATGTCGGCAAACAGCTGCTCGCGCATTCCCGTCGCCAGCAGACGGGGTGAGTTTCCGTCGAACAGCTGTGGCCAGAATGCCTTCAGGGTCATGATGGCCTGTTCCGGCGGCAGCAGGCGAAGATAACGCACCGGAGGTGGCGTCTTTACCGCTTTATCCGGCGCCGGCGCAGCGTTGCGCGCGTCGGCTTCGGCCGCTTGTTTAGCCTTCTCAAGTTTCGCTTTCTTTGCCTTCCAGGCCGGCGGGGACGAGACCACCACGACCTTCTTTCGGCGCACCACACCAGGAGCAGGGGTTGCCTCTGAGGGGGCCGTGCTGTTCTCCGCCGGTTTTCGTTTCAGGCTCAGTACAGGGCGTTTTTCTTCTGCCATAACAATTGCCTATCGTTCAGTTAATAAGAGCTACTATACCTGAACGGTATCACCCTTTCCTGCTCCTGCGTTCACATTGAGACGACAATACCCAGTACCGCCAGGTGCACAGCATAGAACATTGCGAAGAAATGCCGCGGCCAGAAACGTTTCACACGTTCTCCGGAAGATGAGCACACCATCAGCGTCAGCAGCGCAATCGCCAGCCCGGCCACTGATTCACTCACGTCATGCATATTCATCAGCAACACCATGAGGGCCCACAGCACCCCGTACACCAGCCGTTCCGGTGCATGCTGTGCGCGACAAAGCAGCCAGCTGGCGGCGAGCATGCCCACTCCGGCCATGCCGTAGCTGGCGGTCGACAGGGGTATCCAGATGACCAGAAGTCCAGCCGCCGGGAGGGTGTAATACCAGGACGGCTGGCTGACCCACCGCAGGACCTGGCCCGTAACGGCAAAGGCAAACAGAATATTCCCGGTATACCACGGGTACCCGATGAGCATAAACGACACCTGGGCGATCAGCGCCCAGCCCCACAGGCTGTTCAGTTGAGACTGGCGTATTTCCGCGTGCCGTGCCAGATTCATTCCCCATGCCAGACCGAACAGCGGAAAACAACCACGTCCCAGCAGGCGCATCACTTCATTGTTTCCGGCCAGCAGTAAGCCGGTGTGGTCAGTCACCATCAGTACCAGTGCGACCGTTTTAATCATATCCGTTTGTCCCGGTGTCCAGGTCAGCAGGCGCTGAAGCCAGCTGTCTGTCGCGCCTGGAAATGTGTGTTGTGCTCTCATGTTTTTTTCCTTTTAGCGCTCCGGCAGACAAGCCGCAGGCGCGTCAGTCGCCCCCGAGTGTTTTCTCGCGGTTAAGGTCACGAACCATGTCCCGCTCCACAGCCTGCAGACGCTCACGCTGCAGACGTTCTGAGGCCACCTGCTGAATCGCCTCCTCCTGGCGCCGGAACTGAGGATCATCCGGTAGCGTCGTTTTCTCCGTACCCGGCCGGTCACGCTCCAGTCCGCGAATGACGTCCCCGATAACCTCTTTCACCCGGTCCGCCGGCTCGCCGGCTTTACGCGCCTCCCCGGCCACTTCCCGGGCAGTCTGTTCCGCCTGTTTTTCCATTTCCCGGCGCTGCTGTTCTTCTGCCGCCCGCTGTGCCAGTACCTCTGGCGGGAGGATAATGTCAGCCCCGGCCTGCGGTACCGGAGCCACCGGCGCCGGTTCAGCCCATACCCGCCCACCGGTCATGGCCCCGGGGTTCCAGGGGCGGTCATCACCGGCCAGCCGCACCACCACCCCCGTATCGGGATTGTCGCGGGCCATTCTGACGCCCTCCCCCATATTCCCGGCCAGCAGGCTTTCTCCGTTGCGGCTGTTCTGCAGCGCCACGAACCGGGCGTCTTCATTGCCCATAATTCGTCCCTCTCCGCCGATAGCCTCCAGCCGTCCGTCCCGATCGGTCAGCGGGCTGAGCCAGATACCGGCGGCTTTCCCGTTTTTATCAAATGCCGGCAGCGCCACATGCGGCTGAGGGTACTTTTTCCCCGGAGAAATGAATTTTCCTGGTGAACTTCCCTGTGCCAGACCGGACTGCTGCAGGGCTGCCCGGCCCGCGGCGGTTTCATCCAGTGGCCTTGCCCGCCCGAACAGCAGATCGGCTGTTTTCACCGCCCGGTCGTTACGGGGTTCAAGAATATCGTGCGCCGTCGCTTTCTCAGGTGAATGCTTGATGGCCTTTATCCAGCCCTCACGGTTGTCGGTGTAGACCTGAACATGCTGTTTCATGCGGGATAACGCCACATAGGCAGACTCAAAGCTGGCCATCTGTTCCCGACCACCGGCCACCCCTTCCAGCGCGATGGCATACGGTTCGCTGGCCCCCTGGGCGCCGTGGGCCGTAATGGCGTAGGCGAGGTCGATATGCTGCTGCGCCTGATCCGCCTTCGGGGTCAGCGTACGGGTGAGTTTGCCATCAGATAGCGTGACACTGTCACCCGAAACAGACTGCACCTCCCAGATACTGTTGGCCACATAGCCGCGCTCCAGGTCACTTTTGCTGAAGCGCATTCGGTCCCCCTGAGACACGGTTATCTTTTCCTGACGATAGAGCGTGACGCCTTCTGCCGATGCCTCCCGGGGTGAGATATATCGCTCCTTTCCTTCACTGTCTGTCAGGGTGATCAGCTGATTAGCCTTATCCACCTTGCTGATACGGTGGTATACGTTATCAACCAGCGCCACCGCCTCCTTGTGAGCCGTCCAGGTCGACAGTTTGCGCAGTTCACCGTCACGGATGTTACTCGTGACCAGCACCGGCAGGGTGATTTCCTCTTTGCCGGTTTCCCCGTTCTCCCGCCGTGCGTCATGGATCAGACTGTTCAGCGCCCGCCGGTCCTTATTCAGATGGGTGATCACCAGCGTCTGCGACTGTGCCTCCGGGGTCCGTCCGGTATAGTCCTTCACCAGCGCCTCGTAGAGCGTCGCGGGCTGACCTTCCGGCAGGGTTTTCCCCTCGCTCAGCGCCTTTTCTATCGCCTTTTCCTGCTTTGGCGTGAATTCCACCACAGAACTGCCCGGCGCCCAGGCGCCTTCTTTTCTCGGCACCTGCTCCGGCGTGACCTGCTCGATGGTGGTCAGGGCGCGGTGCACATCCCGCTCAATCAGGCTGTAGACCGCCGGTCGCAGCTCAGGCATCTGGCGTACAATCTCTTTCATGATGGCAACGTCGGCGGCGCTGCGCTGCTGCGTCAGCCTGAACGGCTGGCCCGGCGCGATGGGCTGCAGCTGGTCGTTATCCCCACTGGACACCGCCCGCCCACCGCCGGCGACGATGAGGGAGTGGGCTTTTGCCATATCGGCCAGCCCCACCATTGAGCTCTCGTCGAGCAGGAACAGGGTGTTGCTGAAATCGGGTGTCTGGCCATTGCGCTGTAGCAGCTGCGTGTCGTGGAGGAACGATGCCGTCGTGCGCGCATCCACGCCAGCACTCTGCATTTCCCCGACCGCGCGATGCGTCGGCGCCAGACCGATGACGCGCGGACGGGTCTCTTCCGGCAGCAGACTGATGGCACTCATGACTGCCCGGAGCTGGGTGGTTTTCCCCACCCCGGCATACCCCTGAACCACCGTGAACCGGTCCGTGCTTTCCAGAATCATCCGGGTCGCCGCCCGCTGTCCGGCGGTCAGGTCCGTCATCAGACTGGCCGGCACGCGGTCCATCAGGGGGGCCACCGCGTCTTTACCTTCCAGCACGTGGGTCAGGATGCTTTTTTCTGCGTCCCAGGTCTGACGGGAAATCAGCAGGTCATTGCCGTAGCCGTGCGCCACCGGTACATTCAGCAACTGCCCCGACCTGATTTGTGCCTGGATGGTCGTGTCGATGTCCGCCATCGAAACCTTCCCGCCCCCGGTTTCCAGCGCCGTCGCCAGCAGCTGGGGCCGGGAGAAGGTCAGTTTCTCACTTTCAAGCAGCGGGATGGCCAGGTGAATGGCCTGTTCTGCCGGGGTACGCAGTCCGGCCTTCTGCTGCGCAATGGCCGCATCCAGGTCCGTCTCGCCGGATCGGGTCTTCAGCTGCTCTGAGACCACGCTGAAGGCGGTATGCCGCGACAGCTTCTCCGTCGTGCGCGCCGCATCCTGCGCCGAGTACAGCCGGAGATGACTTCCGCTCTGCGCCAGCTGGTTGAGGGTGGCGTTATCCAGCTCACGCTGCGTCACCGACGCAAAGACCGTTGCCGTCTCGCTAACCGACCTGCCGGGACTTTCCACCCAGCCGTGGCCGATTTTAATACCGTCAAACACGCCCGCGCCCACGGCCAGGGTCTGCGTGGTTTTCTGCCCCGGCCGCTGTACCGTCAGCTGCCCTTCCTCCACTTTCATCACCGTGATGCTTTCCCCGCCCTTCAGGCGTGTGTCCGGTATCTTCCCGAGCACCGCCAGACGTTCCCCCTCTGCCACCGGCAGTGTATCTGCCCGGAACAGCGTCCACTGGCTGTCGACCGCGGAAACCTTCAGATCCAGACGGACCCCTTCCCGGTCTTTCAGGGTCAGCATATTGCTGCTCCCGGTCACCCGGTCAATGACAAAGCGATCGTGCGTCCGGGTCTCCGGATCCCAGCGTTCCATCACCATCCCCTCCCGGTAATAATCCCGCACGCCCCGGCTTTTGCTGTCCAGCCACACCGGCGTCAGGGCTGTAATGGTCGTGTCTTTCTCACCCAGCACCCCCTCCTGTCTTAGGGAGTCACGGATAAGGCCGTTGAGTACGCTCTGTTCACGCGTCCCGCTGATTTGGGCCACGCTTTCCTGCCCTTCACGCACGCTGACGGCAAACTCCTGTGCCAGCCGGCTGTAGCGTGCTCCTTTATCCGGTTCACTGATGATGTCGGCTGTGGTCTGATGGCCACCCTGCCAGCGATACGTATTCACGCCGCTGTCCTTCAGCACCGTCAGCGCGCTGCCGGTCCCGCTGCGCTTCCCGCTGTCGGAGAGCAGGACCTGCACGTTATGGCGCATCGCACCATCGAGCAGGGAAATCGTTTCCTTCAGGCTCAGCTTCTCCGCCTGATCCACGATGAGTGTTCCGCCCGGAATAAACGCCGTCCCGTCCTGCAGGGCGGATTTACCGGTCACCGTTTCCCCGGCCAGACGCACATCACCGGCGAGAAAATCACGTGAGCGGTTATCGGCCGCCAGGATATGGACGTCACGCCCCTGCTCCCGGGCCATCAGGGTTAACTCGGCCACCCGCTCCCGCTGGCCGGTGGCACCGCCCTGACCGGAAACGATACCCATTACCGGGCGATCCTGCGCCAGCACGCTGACGGCATCGCTGAAAGGAACCTGGCGCACCACAGACGCATCGGGCGTGACGGAGACATGATTCTGGCGCTGCACCTCCTGACTCAGGGCTTTGACGGCGAGTTCATCGAGAACGTGGATGTTTGAGGTGAACAGGCCTTTCTCGCGATCGAGAGGGATAAGCTGCTCCCGTTCAATGGCGGCATCGATGCCCTTTCTCGCCAGCTCAAACACACCGTCCTTCGCCTCCAGCTGGCCGACCGTGCGTGCCAGCAGGTCGGCATACGTGAACTGCACCTTGCGGTCGCTGAGACCGGCAATCGCTTTCGTCACCACATCCGTGATATCCGGACCGTCAGTGTTCACCGGCGCGGCAGGTGCACGGGCCAGCTCTGCGGCTCGCGCATCGGCGGCCTCACGGTACCCCCGGATGTCAAACCCGGTCTCCTTCAGCGTGTTCATCCACTCCACCATCTTCTCTGCCGGATCGATGGCGTCTTTCGACTTGCGGGTATCGAGCGCGGCCACATCCCGGGACTTCAGGGAGGCATCGGGCCCTGCGGCCTCCCTGACCTCCTGAGACCGGGTGGAGAACGGTTCCACAGGGACCCCTTTCATCTCCCACATCCCGTGTTTGCCCACAACTTCCGTCTCATAGCCAAGCTTCTCAACCAGGGGTTTGAACGCCTCCCGGTAAAGCTTCCCGAACGCTATCTGGTTCGCGTACACGTTCTCGATAAAACCTGTTTTACCGATCTTATCTGTGCCGAGAGACTGCCATTTGTCCCCGTTCTGCGTGGCGTTAATGACGACGGCATGGGTGTGTATCTGAGGTTCCTGGTTACGGTTCGTGTCGTGGTTGAATTTCGCCACAATCAGATTTCCGGTCAGCACCGTTTCGCTTTTACCGTCCGTCATGACCCGGGTCGCGGCCAGCGTCTCCAGTTGCCGCACCGCTTCGGTTACCGCCTGGTTGTGGGCATCGATAAGGCGTTTATCGCCGCCCAGCATCGCCATGACCGACACGCTTTTGGGGGCCGAGAAGGTCAGGTCATAACCGGGCCGGTGCTTGTTGGCGCCGTCCTGTATTCGGGTCAGGTCGCTGCCATCCGGCAGCTTCCCTTTCAGCAGTTCCGTAAACAGCGCCTTATCCACGGCTTTCCCGTCGATCCCCAGCGCCTCAGCCCCCTTACCCTGCCAGCGTTCGTCCATGCTCCCTATGACGTAGTAATTATCCTTATCCGTATAGTAATTACCGGCACTGCCCGCCGATTTAACGGAGCCAATCGACATCATCAGAAGTTCCCCCCAATCTCGACATCATCCTGTTCATCGTGGCGGTGGCTGTGGTTGATATTGACCTCTTCACGCCGCTGCATATCCCGCTGTGTCTGCTCATCTGTCAGCCAGGCGTCATACGCCTGCATGTCCTCGATGACGCCGTCCTCGTTCATGCCGGCCGGCAGCATGTCCTGTCCCTGTTCCGCTGACTGCTGCGCCAGTTCCTGTTCTGTCCCGCCTGCAGCTGCCGCAGGGGCACCGGCAGAGGATGCTGTTGAGGCAGCAGTGGCCGCTGCGGCTGCTTTTGGTTTGATCAACGGTACGGTCGTGCCCCGCAGGACGGGAGGCTCCGTTGCTCTGACGGAAGGCTCCGCTGCCGGACGCTTTGTTGTCGGCGGCGATTTTACCGGTGCAGGAGTTACCGTCATTACTGCTGGCGCAGGCGGGCTGACCGGCTCAGGTTGTTCACTGGCGTGACTGTCTGTATCAGCTGGCCCGGATGCCGGCGTATCCGGCGTGAAAAGCGCCCGGGCAAGGCTGCCTTCAGCTTCCCGGGCCTCAAGCAGCGCACTGAGCCGTGCATCCACCCGCGCATCGAGAGTGCGAGGAATAAATCCCTCGGCAATTTTCGGACGCGGCTTGTATTTGAGGGCCAGTTTCACGGCCGGATACGGCCCGGGCAGCGTGACGTAACAGGACAGGTCAGGCAGCGTCTGAATATCGGAGTAACTGACCAGCGTTTCCCGCTCTTTTTCTTTCCCGGTCGATACACCATCACGCACCGGGTCAGCACCGTAAGAGTACTGCTCGCTGGCTTTGAGGATTTCCTTCTCGCCAATTTCACCGGCAGCAAACTCCGAGATCTCCCTGCTGGGTGAACGGAAGAAGGCCCGGGTGTTCATTACGTCAAAGAGCGTGGCGGCAGGCTTAACGCCATAGATGTCTTCCAGCTGGGCATAGGACTGAATACCGAAAACATAACAACCACCAAATTTACGCGCCTCAGGGAGGATTTCGACCAGGTCCGGCAGCTTGTGCAGCGTGGGGAGCTCGTCGGCGAATATCCACACGCGCCGGTTACGGTTCTCCCCCATCGCCAGCAGGCCGCGGATGGCAATTGACAGCCACATCGAGATAACCGGCTTCAGGGAAGCATGGGTGTCAGCGTTGGAGGAGATAAACAGCCAGCCATTGGGTCGGTCCTCACGGACACCGCGCATCCAGTCCCGAATAGTGAACGGCTCCCCGTTCTTCTCGATGCCCTGCAGGTAGCGAATAGCCTTGACGTAGTTGGTCAGCACGGCACGAATGGAGATGGCCGTTTTCTCAATTTTCTCTTCAACCAGGTTCGCTGCCGGCGTGTTCTGCAGATAAGCGCGCAGCTTGTCGATTTTAATGGACAGCATGGTATCGACCAGCTTCTCGTAGCTGCGATCGTCGTCTTCGCGCATCAGATACGCGCCTTCGGCAAAGATAGTGCGACCGGAGCCCTGCCAGAACGGGTCTTCTTTGGTGCCCATCGGGATAAGGGTGTTGGAGATGTTGTCGAAGTCCGGCAGCGTCAGGCACTCTTTCCACAAATCCCAGGCAGCGCAGCGCGAATCCAGCGGGTTGAGGATTTTATCCAGTGACGGGTCGTAATAGCTTTTGACGAACTCACATGAGCGATCGTAAATGATGGCCATATCGCCACGTGCACGCACGTAGTTCAGTAGCCGGCGGATCACTTCTGATTTACCGGAACCTACGGTACCGTGGAGGCAAAAGTTCTGGATTTCGGAGTTTTTAAGAATAGGCAGATCGCCAATTTTAATATCGGAGGCCATACCATCACGCTTCATCTGACGGGCCACTTCTTTGGGCTTATCGGAAAGCTGGCGCCCGCCGGTATTCTCATCCTCACTCTGCTGTTTCCCCTGGCGGCCCAGCACCCAGCTGGCGATGAAGAACGTCACGATACAGATAACAAGAGAAACCACGGCAGCAAAGACGAAACTGGTCCACAGCTGCTCTCCGCACCAGATAGTATATTTATCGGCCAGTATTTGTTCTGAGGTATATTCCAGCGACTGGCCGTAATACTGAATGGTGTATACCGGCTGGGAACGAATAATATCGCGCATCGGACCCAGCGTCGTACACCACCAGTATACGCAGCCGTTCACAAAGGTTTGCCAGCTGAGCCGGTACATCAGCATCAGCCCGCACAGCACCCAGAATAAAATAAACAGCACGTAGAAAATAATATTGGCAATCTGACCAAACATGCGAAAGCGCATATTGGCGATCTGACCGCCCTGCGTCATATCTTTGGCATTGAAACTCATGGCACTAATCCGTCAGTAAAGTATTAGGGTCGGAAGGACAAATTAATCAGCGGAAATACACCGGCACAGAAAACAGGATTACAGTCATGCCCGGATCCATAGATGACCAGGCCGGATACTTATTGCTATTAAGAGGTTATGCAGAAGGAATAGCCCTCTGAGCCAGGGCAGTGCCCGCCTTTAATATACGACTTCGCCACTTGCCGTCCGGCCTCATCGACCAGGGCATGCAGTGTGGATGGCAATGTTTCAGCCGTGTACTGCAGGCAGACGCAGTAGCATTTCACCGGAGGTTTAATCATATCCGGACGTTCAAACCAGCCGGTCGACGGGAAAATCCGTGTGCCGAAGAGCCTGTCAGAAGGAAACTGAGTCTGCACGGACCAGGCAAACACGTCGTCAGCGCTGTCGCGGCGATTGACGCCGGGGATATACAGATTTTCAGCTTCGCGGACAACACGGGAGGCAAGAGAGGACAAGGCGGAGTCATCCGTGCTGGCCGGGCCTTCCACACATATGGAAAGATGGAAGTATTCCGTTTTGCTCTGTGCTTCTGGCTTTGTATTGGGAATAACTGACGCCGTGTCTCGCTTACGTCCCGTGGAAGACGTCATTAATTTTCGGAAAAAGACACCTGCGATGAAAACAAGCAGAAGAATAACTAACGCGCTGCAGATATACATGATGTGGTCACTGAAGAGAGAACAGACCTCGCGATGTGACAGGGAATCAATTCCCCCCGCTGCAGGATGTGGGTAAATATCGCCAGGCATCAGTTCATGTGTATCAAGAGACCTGACAGGCACAGATATTGTCATAAATAACCTCTGTTCAAATAAAGACGAAAAGACTCCGCCGAAGGCGGCAACGCCTCACAGATGCACAAATAAATTGCGCAACTGTTCACCGTTTAGATGTGGAATTAACTGATTATTTGACGAATGAATTCTGACACGCCGGAAAGGTGATGCCAGTCTGGCCCGGAGTACCCGGGCCGTGGAATAGAACGCTTACAGGATATTAGCGATCGATTTTGCCAGCTGGTCTTCAAGAACAGGCTGGGCTTCAGGGAACTTGAGGTTAACTTTATTCGCGTTAGAGACGACGCGAGTCTGGTATTTATGCTGATTACCCGTTTCAGTACTTGTCTGCACTTTTGCGCCGGATGTTCCCTGACGTAATACGGCCACGTTATCAGTCTGAACCTGTGTTTTGGTTCTTTCCGCGATCTGAACATCGGTTATCATGGTGTAGTTCACATCTTCCACCATCGCGTCAGCCGCCATTCCGACCAGACCGGCTGCAAGCCCTACTCCCAGGGTTGCTCCCGCGGAACTGGAGTTGTAAGCGGTAATCCCCGCCCCAAGAGCGGCGCCAGTCACAGCGCCCTCATAACCCCGGCTTAACCAGCCCTGAGACTCACGAAGGTCCATTTTATCGGCCTTGAGCACATTCGCCTGGATCCAGTAGCCCGCCGTATCGGGGTTACTGACGACCTGATATCCCTTTGAAGTGACAGCGCTGGCAATTTTTGCCTGCAGGCCACTCATATCCTTATCGGAGGTATTTTTGATTTGCAGATAAACCGTCTTATTATTTGAAGGTTCCAGCCAGATTGTTTCGCTCATCTGGGTTTTTACTTCCAGATTTCTCTTTTTAATAGCGGTTCCCATTGCACTACATCCAGACAACACCAGAGCAGAGCTGACGACCATCACAGCCATGACTTTATTAAGCTTCATCCTGAATCCTTGTGACATAATCAATACGAGTGAATACACATTCTCTTATGATTTCGGAATGCGCATTCACTATATACGAATTTTAAGCGAGATGTGAAAACTAATTACAGCCTGAGAAATCAATAATAACAAAGGAAACTTTTAGGCTGTTAACAAACCACCATAATTGATAGGTTGCCTCTGGATCATCCCCCCCCCAACTTTTCTGCTCTGAAAGAGTTTATCGCAGATGAGAGTACCGAAAGTTGATATCGTCCAAAATCAATATTCATAACAAACCATACAAAAATCGTCGCAATAAGAATCATGAACGAAAAAGGAAATGGAGAGGCATAATACACTCTATTAAATAGTGCAAGCGCTAGAATTAAAGCCATATACACAAGTGCATAGACCATAACTTTTCTAGATATAAACCGATATACCTGCGAGCGCATTCTATAGGTTCTGGGAACAGATAAAAAAAGTGAACGCGCACTTGCCACACCAAGCAGAACAATAAGACTTATAACACCGGGGAACACCAACACCCAAAATATGAATTTAACAGACAAATACCCGCCCCCTACACTAATTAGGGCGCAAATCATATTCCAGGCGGCAACAATTACTCCAGGCCATAGACATGACCAAAAAGATGGTATCTCCATTTCACCTCGTGAAAACACATTTTTCAGCTCATCTACTTCTTCAATGAGGATTTTATTGGTCATCATCATTTTCATCTTTTCCCATCAAGAAAATCCTTTTGCGTTTTCGCCGCTTTTTCCTCTAACTCAGCCTGAGAGTCAGCTCCAGGTAAAGAATTTACCTTACTCTTTCTTTCATTATAATCACCTTTAAACTCATTTGCTTTAGTTTTATGGTTCTTTTCCATTTCAGCATTTTCACTTTTCACCTCTGCGCCTTGCCGTTGTATGTTTTCGCGGGTTTCCTGATGCTGTTGTTTATTCTCTGTAATCATCCTATCCACCTTCTGACCCACGTTATCCTTAATACCCGCATCTTGTGTCATAACATCGATACGACGAGAATTTTGTCCGTAGTCGGCCATTACCGAACCATTGTCACCACCACCTGACACCCCAGCCATATTCTGTCCGATGCTTTCACGCCCCTGTTGATACGCAGCATCAACCCTGGGTTCTACCTGCTCTTTGACGAATTCACGCGCCAGGGCTTCACGCTGCGCCGCAATTTCAGGAGAACTGGTATTGGTCAGAATGGCTTCGGCATCCTGTGGAGCACGATGCTGAACAAAGTTCGCAAACTGCTGAGTCAGGTTTTCGTTCATCTGGCCAGTCATGCTCTCTGTGCGTGATGCCATCTCACTGTACTCATGGCTGCGTGTCCGGCTGCTTGTATACTGGTCATAGCTGTTTTTGGCACTGGAGAGTGACGCGGCAAACTGGTCAACACGCGAGCTGGCATTATTATCGGTAATATTGCCCGATGTGGTGGTTTTGCGGCTGGTAAAGTAATCGGATGCTTCCTTAAAGTCTTTGGCCGCCTGACTGCTGGTATCATGTCGGCTGTCATTCGATTCCCTACCGGAAGTTCCAACGTTATCTGTATTACCTGAGCTGTGTCCCCAGCCTGCACTTCCTTTACCACCAACTTCAGCAGAAAAACCACTGCCCCACTTTCCTAACTTGCCAAACAGCTGATCCCCAGAACTCCATTTACCAGATACATGTGCATCAAATGATTGAGTTCTTTTCGATGAATCATCCATCAACTGCTGGAAAGACTCCTCATTACTGATGTTGTTGGCTTTCGCATTAGCAACAACCGCATTCCACATCTTGCTTCTGGCCATCGAATCCTGCGAAGACTCGGTAGTATCGGCCCCGGTCGTTGTTGATGTGCTGTTCCCTTTATTGGTGCCAAATTGCTGCAGACTATTCCAGGCACTTGTCACGCTGCTGTTATAGCCATGCAGCGCGCTTTCGGCCTGGACATCAGCCTCACGGGCCATCTGTTGCTGCGCACTGGCTATCTGGCGACCGACGTTGATATCCACCGGCAGTTTTGACATTGCACCACCACTGTCCCAGACCATCGATCCATCCCGCGTCTGCGTGCTCATACCCCCATTCGCCAGCTGCCGCGACATCTGTCCGAAACTGGTTGTACTGTTGGTACCCCAGCTGTAGCCGCTGACGTTCTCCATCTGCATGTTGGCGAAAGAGTAATTCCCGTCCACCACGCCGGAGGCCGCCTGCGATGTTGCACTGAGCCCCGAAGAAGAAAAATGGCTGTAGGCACTGGAGAAGGCAGCCCCCATGCTTTTCACGATCCCCCACGACAAGGGCGGTATCATCACGGCAATATAACCCGCGGTGGTCGCAATATCCGAGTTTTTGAGCTGAACCTGCGACAACTCAGAGAGAACAACCGGCACGCCATTTTGCTTCGCATAGTAGGCCATCGCGCTGTTCAGGATGGCGAACAGTAATGGCCACGTCTGCAGCCAGATAAGCGCAAACACATACCCTTTAAGCACCTGCAGCGTCATCATGTTAAACATGGCAGCCATCACCATGATCGGGAACATCCCAATCATTAAACCCATAATGACGGTCTGCATCAGTGGAAGTGCGCGAAGCGCCTGGTGCCCCATTGTGGCCTGTGCCAGCCGCTGCTTTTCAAGGGATGATGTGTTAGCCATATTGACCAGACTGGCGGTGTCCCCGCTGCGGGCCGCATAACTCTGGATCCCACTGCGCAGGGCGTTCATCGTGACGTTCTGGCGGATAATCTGCCCGGCGCTCTGTCCCGAGCTGTAGAAGTAATTGTAGCTGTCGCCAATCATCTGGCTGAAAAGCAGATCGGGATTAGGTTTGCCGCCAAACAGCTGACGAACATAGTAGTTCCAGGTTTTCCCGCCTGTCTGAGTATCAAGCGCAAGAGCCGATTTCAGATCCCGTGAGGCCTCTTCGCATGTCTGGAACTGGTTGTTTTTATCAAACACGCCACGCAGTGGGCTTGGGTTTGCAAAAATCAGGGTATACGGATCAGGTGAATTCAGTAATTCTTCAAAAGAGTACTTATGATTGAGGAAAATATCGCCCATCACACAGTTTTGTACGTAATCGGAAAACAGCGTCGTAATCTGAGGATTTTGTGACAAAAAATCCGTACTTTTCGCGACCAGATTACTGCCAAATAACATCCCCGTTTTACTGTACGTGACGCTGTCCGGCAGCGCGAAGACCATCTCATAACTCTGGATAAGCGCGTTTCCCACCCTCGTTGTCAGCGACGCAGGAATGGCAAGACCAATAGGAACATTATCGACTTCATAGACCTGCGCAACGTTACTGTAATCGATGATCTGCACAGGGGTACGAATGACAACCAGCATAGAGACCAGGGTGAGGGAAAAGACCCAGCCAATAAGGTCCATTACGTTGTGTTTTTTTACCCAGTTCCCCGCCACAATGAGTACCGAGATGGCGATACACATCTTTTCTATAGTCGACCATGTGCTGGTCCCCATAAACGCCGCAATCGCGTTCAGGTTGCCCCGTAACCAGTCGCCGCCAGCAATGGCATATATCTCAAGCATTACAGATTCCCCCCAAAATGATAGTTATTCTGGTAGCGGGTCATCATGCGGGCAGAGACCTGCTGGCGCATGTAACTCATTTGTCTGTCAACCACAAGCAAGGCGTCCTGCTGGACCTGAACACGGGACTGGAAAGCGGCAATCTGCACACTCGCCTGGTTGAGATTTTCCATGATCATATCCATTGTCGACTGGGGATAATTACCGGTTGAGATCATCGCCCGGGCCTGCTGGATAAGTTCCTGAATGTACTGCAGCAGGATGTCGTAGCCGATATAGTCCGTCAGCTGGTAAATAAGTGAGTTAGACACCCCGAGCATCTGCGGATCGACCAGGTATTTGAACACCGGAATGGTGGTGCTGGAGATAAACCCTTTCTCCTGCTCTGTCAGTTTTTCATCAGCCACCGCTTTATTCTGGATACTACTCAACAAAGCGCGAATCTGATTTTTGAGCGCCTTATTGGCGGTGATGGTTACGGTCGCATCAGCAACGACCTTGAGACATTTATCCGAGTCATTGCAGTGGTAGATTTTAGCTGTGCCGCCCTCCATCATGGCTTTAATCAGATCCTGGTCAGTGGTGCGTGCCGGCAACGGGGTGATCTCACTGTTCTCACCAAAAATCAGCGTACCGGTCAGGGTCATCACAAACTCTTTCAGCTCCTTATTGCCATCAAAGAGCCGGTTCTTCGATAAGGCATTCCACATGATGTTAATGTTCTTCATCACACGTTCTTTGTCTTTATCGCTGGCCTTATCCTGGACGCTGTCCATCTTGCCGCCCACCGTACAACCCTGGCGCGAGGCGGCCCAGTCCGAAAAGATATTGCTTTCACCGGCAATGTCCTGGCAGACCTTTTGTTGAGCGACCTGGGTACGAGGAAACAGGCCACCCACAATTCCCTGAGCAGCCTGGCAGGAACTGAGGTTCATGCTGTTCATGTCAGTGGCCATCTTTTGAAGGAAGTCCTTTGCGGTTTTGATCTCCGGAACCGTGGTCTGCAGGGCAAGGTCAAAGAAGTAACCCGCGGCGTTGGACATAATTTGTTTGCCAAAGCGCTGCAGCTGCTCGCTGTTGATAAAGGAGAACGACCCCAGGTACGCATCGATGCCGCCGCAGCCGGCGTTAATATCTGGCAGGGTCATGCTGACCAGCTGGATCGTTTTCACCTGCGTTCTGGCATACAGCGAACCGCCAGAGGCATAACCCGCCGCCTGCCCCTGCCAGACCTGTGGCTGGCTGGTATTGGACGCAAACCCGAGCTTATTGAAGAAGTTATTCATGTCGCCATTCACGTCGGCGGCGGCGCTAAATGACAGGCCAAGCGCGGCACCGCAGAAAAGTGACAGAAGTTTAATTCGCATCCTGTCCTCCATTACGCACAGCATTCTTTTTAACTCTGTCATTTCTCAGAATAAAAAGGGTCTTAAGGTGATAACTGAAAAAATTGCGGATTGCTAATGTCACTCCGGCAACAAAGAACCCCACCCCAACAGCGATCAGCGCATAAGGGATGGCGTACATCATAATATTCCACAGGTCTTTTACTCGCAGGTCACCGCTGGCTATCCAGTCATCCACGCAGAGATTAAATAAAAATCTCATTATCCATAACAGCAGAGCACCTGCAGTGAGAAACACAATGAATAATTCCAGATAGATTTCCAGACGCCTTTCCCGGTGGATAAATTCCGGCTTCAGTTGTTCTATTTTTTCTGCTGCTGTCTGCCCGGAGTCCTTTAAACTGGCTGGAAATAAAAACGCATACAGTCCCGTCGAACGTATATATTTGTTCATGGCTATTTTCCTTAATCACTTGCTAAGACCGGATATAACAGAGACTCAGTGCATCATCTGAAATACCGTATCCACTCTGGCCATAAAGCCCTGTGCATCCGTGGCGCCCTGCAGGATTGGGTACGCTGCCAGCGTGTTTACGTTCACCAGAAACGTAGTCGGCGTGGCCACCGGGATATTGGGGAAAAAGGTCTGCATCACGTCAGGAGGCGCCGGCAGCGCTTCCGGAAACGCGTCATCACCCTGTCCGTCAATGGTGTAAGAGAACACGGAGAAGCCATACTGTCCGGCCAGCTGCTTCAGCACCGGGTCAAACTTATGACAGTAGGGACAGTGTCCCTGCATGAACAGCACCACTTTCCAGTCGCGCAGGTCCACCTGCTTTCCGTTGCTGAGTCGTAACCAGCGTGGCTGAGATGCCCCGCTCACCGCCTGGGGAGTGTCGCTCTGCGGGGAGGCCGTTTCAGTACCGGAGATACCCCGCGGATCCCAGAGCGACTTCACCTCATCGAGCGTTCCCGCATGTGCCACCCCAGCCAGTGCAAGGGAAAGAGCCAGTGCCGCCAGCGGCGTCTTAGCGAGGTTCATCAGGCTGTTTTTCACAGGCTTTCTCCTCTTTTTCGGCTTCAGCAATCAGGGCGTTTAGAATGCGGTATCCCCCGAACACCACCATACCCAGCCCGAAGATTTCCCCGGCCTGGACGGCCAGCTCAGGCTGTTTTCTGACAAGCCGGGCTATCAGGTGGAAAAACACGCCCACGGCCAGCACCCACATCCCGGTGATATCTAAATCCGGAAAACGAATATTTCGCATGACACACTCCTTAGAAATTCGGTTTAAAGTCGCTGGAGACATAGAGGAACTGTTTCGCCAGGTCGTCCTGACTGATAAAGCCGTAACTGAGAGGCTTCACCTGGCCACTTTTCGGGTTAACCAGCATCATCGCGGGGAAGAACTTCACGCCAAGCTGCTCTGCCTGGCCCTGGTCCGTCCGGCTGTCGGGCAGCATGGGGTTAATCACTCCGTCAACCGACACCGGTATCACGCTCAGGCCATAGGTTTCGCGAAAATTTTTAATCACCTGGACCAGCTGGCCATCGATCGCTTCCCGGCCCCGGTAGAAGAACATCACGCCGTAGTGCTGTGCGAGGGTGGAGATAGCCTGTCGCTGTTCGGCATAGTCGGCAGCGAGCTGGTTTTTTACCGTGCCGTTGTAGTGGCTGTACTGCAGGTTGTAATCGAGTTCGGGGTTTTCCAGCATGGCTTTCTTCGCACTCATCGAGAACAAACCTGCCTGCTGCGTCCAGTAGTTCTGCAGCCGGAAATACTTCACGAAGTTTTCAGACGATGGATACAGAATGGCTTCGTACAACGACCGTTTGGTGGCCGCCTGGAGTGTGGCGAGTTTCTCCAGAATATCCATTTGCGGCGGTGGTGCCGCTGGTACGGCTTTCCTGTCCTCATCACGGGGCTTCAGTTTCTCGTTGTACCACTGCCAGCCCGCGTCTTTGGCGAAAGCCGGCATCAGGGCGCAGCAAAGGCACCCCGCCAGCATGGCGGCATGTATTGTTCGCATGGCAAATACCCTTTTATGAATTAATGCGACTGGCGTGACAGATGCTGATAGACACTGTATTTATCGAGCTGGCGCTGTACCTTTCCTGCATCATCACGGGCTTCAAAGCGATAACCGCTGCAGTACAGAGGCAGATAATTTATCTGAAGGTCCACCCGCTCCCCGTCCCTGATCACCCACGCGGCCTGAGAAACAGTGTCGCACTGGATCCCCCAGGCCCGGTTGGTTGTCATAAATGCGTTAACCTGCCTGTCCCGCCACAGGCTGTACGACATAATGCTGACCAGGAGAAAGACAAACACCCCGACAAACACCATGACCAGCCCGTATGCTTTTTTCTCTTCCATTGACTCTCCTGGTCACATAATAAGGAATAGCGGCATGCTCAGTACTGAAGATATAAAAGCCTGCCGGTCCGCTGGCAGTTTCTGGAAAGCAGGTGAGTACTGAGCGGCCATCTGAACCAGTTCGGACGAGTTAATCAGGAACCTGTCTGTATGCAGAGAGATATCCGCAAGAACAGCCAGCACCATAACATGATGCTCCTGGGGTAAATTCTCTTCATTCAGAATGTCTATAAATTTCTCAATCGTGATATATCGATTCATCTTTGCTTTTCCTTGCATTTATAACTTTCTCCAGGACTGAGAAAAACAAATAACACACAGACATGGCAAACCCAGCCATAAGAATAAAGACCACACTTTCGACATAATCACTTCCCGACGTCCCTTTGACGGCATCCCAGGAGAAATAAATCACCGGAGAAATAATGATTATTGTTAGCGTTAATCTCAGGACAAAATCAATAACAGGCTTTTTGTGAAAACTCATTTTCATGATTATCGGTCTCTTTATTAGGCAGCATGGTTTATTGCGCGGATTGCTGACTCATGATTTCCTTAATTCGTTCTCTGGTCTTATTGGTGAGCACATCGTTTTCCGGTATTTTTTGATTTTTCATCAGGTCGTCCATAAAGTTGGTGAAATCCAGCTTGTTAAAATCAATCCCCTGGAGTTCCGCGACGGTAATGCCCCGACAGTCAGGACTGCTGGCGCCGCCAAAACCGATATGCAGCTGACCGTTTCTTCCCTGCTGCTGAACGATCTGCGCCAGTTTTGAGTCGAACTGGCAATAGCTCCTTTTTTTCTCCAGGCAAATCCCCAGAACCTTTTTAGAGCAGAATTCCCCTATACTGACCGTCAGCTTGTCTTTTTTCGCTTTGGCCAGCGCCTTTTCCTCGCTGCTGCAGCGTGCCAGCCCCACATCCTGGCCCCAGCCGCTGTCTTTGCAGCAGTTACTGAAGCCGGCAGCAAACTTCTTACAGAACTTCGCTTTTCCGGTGAATGCCCGGACATCCACCCCGTTCAGTGCCGCGACGTCCTTCCCCGCGGCAGCCAGTGCCGCCAGCTCAGACACCGCCTGCCCAAAGTCGTTGCTCTTCCCGGACGTGGCTTTGTCACATTCACCATCAAGGCAGAAGACATCACCGCCGCAGATCATTTGCTTGCCACTCGTCCTGGTTTCGCAGGAATACGTTGCATATTCATGCAGGCACGTGCCTTCCTCGCTGGAGAAGGCGCACTGGCGGGATGACAGAGTACAGGCCGTATTTTTCATCAGGCTTTCACAGGAGCCGTTGTCCGCCGGCTGCGTGAGCCAGGTATCCTTATATTTCCAGCAGGCCTCCGTGAACGAGTAATCCCTGCCTCCGAGGGTGATGGTTCGCGTTCCTCCCGGACTGATACATTCCTCGCCCGTTTTTTTCCCTTCATCCTTACTGAACGGACAGCTTTCAACCCAGACGACTTCAGGTGCATAGACGGTTTCGGTTTCTTCCATCACCAGGGTGACCGTGACCTGTACGGGTTTCTGGCTGGCCGATGATACGGTCCGTGATGTTTTGCTTACTGAAAAGTTCTGCCCAGCAGTGACCGCTTTGTCCACACCAAACGACTGATGAATCTTCCCCTTCCCGTCATAGGTATATTTCGTACAATGCGTGTTCTGACCGCCTGAACACATCGATTCTGAACGTGGCCAGCTGATCACATCAATGGGGAACGTTCGTTCAAAGAGGGTCAGGCTTTCACTCACTGCACTCTTGCAGCTATCCCGCACCTTCCCTTCGGAATCGCATTCTTCAATCCAGGGGATCACCAGAGGCTCACCATCCACCGAGGCATTCAGCAGACGACCGTTGGTCGGGATCGTCAGGTTGCCACTCCATTGCCGGGTACTCCGGGCATAATTCAGCGTCACCACCTGCTGATAGGTTCGGTTAACTTTCTGTGTGGTGGCGTTATCCTTCAGGGTCGCTTCCCGTGTGCAAAAATTTTCCACCTGCAGATCACGTTCGCAGGTATGGTTTGTGAACTCGCTGCGGTTCACAACCTGGGCGGTACAGGACTGTCCGGTATCGCCGACAATGCTGTCGGCACGGGATTCTGTATCCTTTGCGGCCTGAATAAACGGCGCATCCTGAGATATCTGATCCGGTGGCCGGTTCGTGAACGACTCAGTAATCGCTTTGCCGGTATCTCCCTGGCTGAACTCCAGGGCTGAATCGCTTTTCAGAGAGCTGTCTCCGCTGGCAGTGACGCCGCCATAGTATTTTGTCTGATCAGGGCTGTCGGTATACCCCGGCAGGTTTTGCTCACCACTGAAATTTTTCAGTGAGTTCAGACCATTGCCCTGCACCTGTTTCGCAAAATCCGAACCAGCTTTATAGTCGCTTCCACTGTCAGCACAGGCGGGGGATGCCAGCCAGATAAAGGCGCTCAGGACAAAAAAATGCGCAGTCAGTACGGAAATAACCGTCTTCATTTCTGCCCTCCCTCATCCCTCACCATTTCCGGTAACGCTATGAAGTACGGTCTGTCTTTCATGGCTGGCTCCCGGCGGCATTCGAGGGCGCATCAAGTATTTGCCGGGCCACCTGTGCGCAGTCACCGGTTTGAGCCACTTTCTCCAGCGCCTGTTTGACGTGAATGTTACCGCGTACCACGTCATACCCGGCCTGACACCGTACCACCAGAGACGGCACACTCCGGATGCTGAACTGCGTATATAGAGTCGGGTCGATCTGCACGCCGTCGGTCACGCCATCCTTCACCAGCTGCAGCACCGCGTCAGTGGTGGTCTTCATGTCGTTATTGACGAGCCCACGCAGTGTCGCCGGAATGCCGTACTGCCGGGTTTCGTGCAGCATCCGCTTCAGCCCCTCTTCAGGTATCGAGAAGGAGACAAAGTACAGCGCCCCTTCTGCTGGCTTTTCCTGATTCGCCGCTTTCTGCTGGCTGACCAGATTATCGATAAACTGGCGGTCTGATTTGGGCAGAGGATTACGGTTGATTTGCGCCTCAAGCTCCTGCTGCAGCTGTTTATCCGGATGCTGGCGCAGCTGTTCGCTGAGGTTCTCCTGCTGCTTCAGCCATTCTCTGTCTGTAACAGAGGAGGTTTCAGCCAACACTGCTCGTCCGGTCAGCAAAAGCATGACCATAAACAGATTCATTAATTTCATGAGAGACTCCTGTCAGAGAAAGACACAATTGCGTTTACGCCACATCAGATAGCCATAGTTCTTACGGGTGTTGGGTGGATTTTTACCGGCCTCCCAGCGCATCACGCTGCGCCCCACGGGATGGCACTGGCCGCTGTCCGGGTACATGTTCACCATCTGATAGCGCCAGCGCTCTTTGGGGATGATCGGGGACGGATACTCATAGCAGACCGCCTTGTCCTTCCCGATGCTCTCCATAATTTGTCCCTGCCGGTGAAGCTTGTACGCCATGCGCTCGCTGACAAGTAACGAGGACTGCAGCGGACTGGACTCGTTGCTTACCC
Source organism: Klebsiella sp. P1954 (assembly GCF_018199955.1). Lineage (NCBI taxonomy): Bacteria > Pseudomonadati > Pseudomonadota > Gammaproteobacteria > Enterobacterales > Enterobacteriaceae > Klebsiella > Klebsiella sp. P1954. Next base: position 23,999 of record NZ_CP073374.1, read on the forward strand.
AGCCGCTAAACGGGTACATCGAACCCTGAGAGCCGGCACACCAGAACAGAATATCGAGTGGCATATGAAACGCGCTGGCCATAGCGTCAGCCGCGCACGCCCCCTGTGCGATGGGGTTGGCAAACAGGATGGCTTCCGGATTCAGAATGGTGGTGAGGCTGCTGTCCACCCAGGTCGGGTCAATCTCGGACAGATAGGCTATATCCATGTCTCCGCCTTCCAGACAGCCTGCGGAGGTGATGATGTTCAGCCAGTAGGTCAGCGGGTACTTGTACCAGTGAACGTGATAAAAAGCGCCGTTCACCTGCTTATCGTCCTTTCTCGCGGTCCCCATGCCGGTCTTGCCGAGATTGATACTGAAGCCCCCCAGATTGACCATACAGCCAGGCGAACGGCTGACGTCCGTCATGGCCATCGGCTCCCAGTACCCGATGGCCAGGCCGGGACGAACAAAAAGCGGTGGCGGAGCCGGACACAGCTGCAGGGGACTACCCGGATTGCTGGTATCAGGTAGATCGCCTTTACCAACCTGCACGCTGCCGAGTGATAAAGGAAATATGCAGCGCCAGCACACATCGGTGATCGGGTTAACAAACCGGCCCTCACAGGAGGGGTCTGCGGCGGCGCGGCCACTGAACGTTGAGAACGCGATGCAGATTAAAAAAAATATGGCTTTCATTCGTCAGTTTTCTCCCTGAGAACAAGACGGAGGGCATCGGTTTTATTGCGGACCTTTTCCCGTGTAGAGTCTTCGGCGCCCTCCATCCCGGCCCACACCATCAGGGACAGGCAGTCGAAGAGGTAAAGCTGGCGACGGTATGAATCCCTGTTCGTCTGGCGAACGGCGGACAGTGCATCGAGTTCACAAGTCATTTCATCGATAACCTTTTCACCGTTGTATCTCAGCCAGCGGTACAGCTTCTCGTTATCGGTCCTGAGACGCTCAACCTCTCTCTCCAGCCAGCTTTCTCTTGTACTGAGTTCCCGTATGACATTCTCCTGCTTACGGATGGTGGACCACATTAGCGTCAGCAAGAGCATCGTGAGCAGGATTATTAAGGCCAGTATCATCGGCATCGGTTACCTCTTTTGAATAAAACGCAGCCCCAGATCAGTGGTGCGGGACGGGCGGGAAGGTCTCAATATTCAGCCGTTCACCGGAGGGCGCCGGCGTGATCCGCGCCGGGACCGCCGTCAGGCCAAATCGCTTGCTCAGTACACCGTTCTGGTCGAAATAGATCCGGCTGTCCAGCGCTGCGGAGGTGTCCGGGATACTGCCACGCACCAGGATAATTTTGCTCATCAGGGTTTCCGGCACCTGACGCTTCATCCAGGCCAGCTGGTCGGCATCGTCACCATTGATGAAGTACAGGGTCTGGACAAACGGTACGGTTTTAAGCGGGTTCACCACTTCGCCCTTGCGGGCAAACACCCGCCCCTCATTGTCCTTCAGGTCTTCGGTCAGTCGGATGCTGGGATCAAACCAGCGCTGCTCGTATTTCTCCGCACGCTTAATGCCTTCCACCGGCGCCGGACGCTGACTGTTCTCGATAACCCGCTGCTTAAACGCGTCCATCGTCTGGTCCCACTGGCCAGAGGATTGCAGCGACTGCAGACGCTGCGTGATGAGCTGCAGCATGTCCTGCTCACGGACGGGCCATAAATCCCCCCAGGTACCGAGATCAGCCGCCTGAGTCAGCGGCGATAACAGGCAGGCGGCGAGCAGACAGTCTTTCAGTCGTATCATTACTGTTCTCCTTTCATCCGGCGGGCAATGTCGTGCTGGATGTTGCGGGTCACATCAGGCGCGCCCTGAACCACGGCAGGTGAAACCAGAATGACCACATGATGCTGCTGCTGATACTCCGCCAGACTCTTCTCCAGCGCGTCGTTAAACCGATCAGAGAGCGCTTTGGACTGCGCCTCTGTCAGCTGCTTCTGACTCACACTGTCCATAAAGCTGTCGAGCGTCTTCTTCATATCAAAAGCCACCACCCGCGGCGTGGAGTACTCCAGAACCACGCGTGAGAGAAACGCGCTGGTTGCCAGGGCGAAAAGCACGAGAGCAACGATGACAGGTATCCGGCGAAAGGTATGAGAGGTCGTACTGACCGGTTGTTCGGTGTTGTTTTTCATCACTGTTTATCCTCCATGTCATTCACCGGTATTCGGGATTCAAGCTCTGCCATTTCGTCTTTAAAGTTGCGGCACGCCAGTCCGTATACCGCATCGTGGATATCGACCCCCTCCTGCCGGCGCGCTTGCATGTACTCAAAATCCGGGCCTTTGGAGGAGTACATCGCCCGGCTGAGCGGGTCAACGAACAGGCGGTGCCAGGAGCAGTTCGCTTCCACCTGCAGCATAAAAGAGGAGAACCACTGCTCTTTGGCCGAACCGAAGCCGTTAATCATGTCTTTCTCCAGCTTGCTGAACTGATCCGGGTACAGCTGGTTATACTTGGCAAACTCTTTGGCTGACTGCTTCAGAATGGCCTTGTACGACGAGTTCCCCCAGGCAGCGCGTGCAGCGCTCGATGCGGTCGGGGAGTCGAAGTCCACGATATTTTGCGTGATGGTGATGTATGCGCCGGTATGTCGACGCGCGGTACGGTAGCCTTTCTCGATAAACTGCCCCACTTTTTCATTCTTGAAATCAAGGAGCTTCCAGCCCTCATCGATGACGTTCAGTTTTTTCAGGCCACGCGGTGACTGATACATCCTGTTCTCGATGTAAATAATCAATGAGAACATCACCGCGATAAGCAGAGAGGGCCGCGACTCCAGGCCACCGAGCTCCAGTACCACCATCCGGGCGTCATCGTGAAGTGTTGGTTTATCTGAGTTGAAATAGTCCCCGTAGATCCCATTCACCGTGTACTGATCGAGCAGGATTATCATCTCGTCCAGACGGCCCCGGATTGTCGGGGAATCAGCATATTCATCGCTGTCCTTCGCGTCCTGTAAAAACTGAACTACGTCATCAACGCGTGCATGATTACGCTTGCTTAACCAGGCCGCCTGAACTGCCTGCAGAAGCAGACCTTCATGGACTTCATCGAGGTTGCCGTTCGGACTGGCCATCACCGACATCTGATCGCGTATACGTTCTGCTGACATGTCAAAGTGAGCATCATCCAGCACGTTGGCGAACGGGTTAAACTTGAGGGTATCGCCATCGAGGTATACGCCCCCCATGTTTTCACACAGGGACTTATAGCCATCGCCCATGTCGAACACCCAGGCAAACCCGCCGGAGTCGAGCACACTGCGAATGAGGGGCTGAATCAGACCGGTTTTACCCGCCCCGGACGTCCCGCAGACTGCCATGTTGAAATTGGTATTGTTCATTCCCTCGTAGAACAGGTCGATGAACGCCAGCTGATTTCGGTAGGTGGGCGCCAGGAGTCCCGCCGGCGCCAGCGGGCTGTCAGCGACGATCGGCAGGAGGTTAGCCACCTGGAACGTCTCCGCCCGCTTCACCACGCCTGCCGCCTGCAGCTCTTTAAACAGGCCCTCACCACACTTGAACGGCATCATGGCCAGAAAGTTACGCAGGTGATGGTAGCGGGCCGGGATCAGCTGGAAACCGCCTTTACGGTAACTGTTGAGCACCTGCTGTTCAGCGGCGAGAGAGGCCTCTGTGCTGTCTGCGGTGTACGTGGTGATATTAAAGAAGTAGGACACCAGGGAGGTCTGGTTGGTCGCCAGTCGCTGGCGGATATCGCCCCACTCCTGCATTTCCTTTATCACGTTCGGAAAAAACTTCGCGTAGGAGGTTTTGCTTTTCTTCTCCACGTCCATGAATTTCATGTTGGCTTCATTCTGGGTCTTCACCTGGTCCTCCACCATCAGCGTCAGCGTGATGACAAAGGGGCAGGAGATGGAGAGCTCCGGGTTAAGCAGGTTGGCGTAGTTATCCGCGGAGGTCCAGAGGAAGGCCATTTCCGGATCACTCTCCAGATGGTAGCTCGTCACCCGGGTTACGCACTCTTTCCCGTCGCGCCCCAGGCGGCCAATTTTCAGATGACCGGCGGTGACCTGCATATCAAAGCTGTCATCGACACACTGATAGTTCAGATCCTGATAGGGGTCCAGCTTATACGGTACGCGGTACATCTCGTGCGGGTCCGGGTTTATCAGCTCGCGCATCAGTTCGACCAGCCCGGCAGCATCAAGGATACGCGTCGGAATATAGGCACCGCCCAGTGACGCCCGCAGGATTTTAATCTGGTTCTCCATCTCCACAATTTGCGTGGTGGAGTTTTTCTTCCGGGGCACGCAGCAGGAGATGTACACGCGGTAGTTACGCAGCGTCAGGGGTAAATCCAGTGCAGGAGGCAGGGGGAACTTCGTCTCCGCTGCCCGGAGATAGTAGGCCTGGGTGATGGCGTTAAACTTCTTAGCCTGTTTACCGCTCCAGCGGAATTCACGCAGACCGTAGTCGATATCATTGCCGACCAGTTTGCTGGAGACCAGATGAAAACTGACCGGGACGCCCCGGGGAAGTTTGCTGCGCAGTAAATGCTCCAGTGTGGCGACGATACTTTTATCCGCACCGGGTAAAGGACGTGCCTCAAACATAAAACCGATGGTTTTGTTATTAATAAACAGCCCGGTCGCGGAATCATAATCCTTATAGGGCAAAATACGGCTGAACTGGGGGAAATTCATGCTGCCCAGCGTGTCATTGGCTTTCGCGGATTCGTCGGGCAGCTTCAGTGCTGATACCAGTGAATTCACAGTCTGGGTGACGGCATCGATGATGTTATTACTCATGCAGGCGTTCCTTTAAGAGCATTTCAAAACAACAAGGGTAATAAATGGCAAGAAGAATATTCATATCCGCACTAGAAACTCCTTCTTATAATGGAAAGCACTGGAATAAAAAACAATAAACACATGGAAGCAATAATCTGACCCATAAAGATCGAATCCAACAACACCTCCCCTTGCCACAAACAAACAAGCAGAGTGATAAATAATAAAACCACATGAAAGAAAACAATCAGGAACAGAATGTTCGCTGAGAACTCCCCATCACCAACTTCCACCTCTAAGCAGAAAAAATAAAATACACACAAACTACAGATAATATAGACGCCTTCATGTCGAATACCCTGAAAGAAATCAGGAGAAAACTCTCCTGCCAGTCCATTGTAAGTCAGTCTGGCTCCCAGATAGATGAGCCAGTAGACTGGAGGTATAAACAAAAATCCGTACTTTCGAAGAAACAGCATCATATCCATCCCCTGATTATTTGCTCATAGCGTTCAGTGCGTTAAGTTTTTTTTCACGTACTGCTTTAATCTCTTCTTTATACTTGCATTCTGATGCCATCTTTTTTGCGTCACCGAAAGTTAATGGCTCTGACGAAGTGCCTGTGTTAGTTTGAATTGCTAAACGTAACGCCTCACCTGCACAAGGTGTCTAATGAATAATACTTTGCAGTTGTTCTGGAGTAGCGGGCTGCATATCGCGAGAATCTTCAATATACTGCACAAAAAAAAATACCCAGTTAACACAATTAAAAGAAGAACTATCAAAAAACCAAATTGCTGGCCAATTTCTTGCTGTCTTTCCATTGTTCCATCCCTACCGGTCAATCCAGTTTGTTAATCAGCATTTCATTTTGAGTTAGCTTTATATAATTCCCACTGATGGATATAGGAATAATACTGCCCACCAGGCACATTAATGATGATGCCATCACAGTCCAGTTTATTAACAGGGCTGGTAAAAGCGCCTGTCGGCATGTTTACCTCAAGTGTCCGGCAGTCATCTTTCCAGTGTCTACCTGCTTCAAGTTCATCCATCGAAAATGAGTGAATGGAGATAACGAACATCCCGGAAAACCCAACCACCGCTATAAGCGCACAGTATATGAATGTATCGCCTCTGTTAACTCGAAGATTGAATTTTTCAGGGATGGCAACCATAGCCAGCGCACCGACCACACCAATAACAAAAAGAATCAGGCATATACCGTTAAGCCATGCAACGTTATGTCCAAGTATATAGTACGCTTTCACTTTCTTATTCCTTATGCTGCATACTTTCAAATAATGTGAGATTGTTAATACTGACCATCGGTCTTACTATTCACCTGCCCCCATCCGATCAAAGTAATAAATCAAGACATAAAACATATAAAAGATCACTGTGGCTGTAAAAAATCCCGTTATTACTGACAGCGTCAAATCAGGAGAACCGGCCCACATGTTTTTATCCTTAAACACCATGAAAGGAAATAAAGCACTGAGACCTGTAAGCCCAAACAACATTAAAATACAGGCAAGCGTATCTCTTATAAAAACACCAATAATTACATAGCCGTAACCGCAGATAATGATTGCCATTGCAAAAAAAAGTCGAACAAAACCATCAAAACTTAACTGGTATTCAGCCATTTACCCACCCTCATTCAATGTTTCTATCACGCTGCTCAAAGGCTCGCGGGTTTTAATTTCAATGCACTCTCCTGTATTACTTCCGTAACCTCTGCCCCCACGTGCTTCGAGTACCCGTAGCATTTTTATGCAGACATCTGTATTAGGCATGGGAGTAATATCCCAAATCCCACCGCCACTACTCGGCGTCATCAGCACCAGAAAAATAAAGGCATGCATACTTTATTGCCTCTGTTTATATATTAACGAATGAATATTTCTTTCATTGCCTCTGCGATAGTTGTTTGCCTATCGCCACTTATCGCTCTGTCATAATCAGACTTGCTTACATTTTCAATAACATCACTACACTGAAGTCGATTTTGCCTGGAGAGAAAAACCCTTTATCATCAACCCGCCCTTTTAAATAACCCTTACATAAAGATACATGAGCGTAATATCTTCGTCTGAACACGCTACCGCCCATCCCTTTCAACGCAGAGGGCACTCGTTATAATTCAGAAATGAAAACTTACTGCAGCGCCAGTAATGGCGCTGTGAATCAATTAAGGCGAGGCTGTCCCCACGCCGATGGTTTTACGACAAAAAGAACCGTTGCCGGCTGGTGATATACATCATCTGAATCCACATACGGCGCTATCCACAATGACGTTGTCTCCTCCCCTTTTCTTAATGGCCGGGGATAATTACCTGGCGGTGTTGACGGTGACGTAAACGTTGACGCCACTACTGGTAAAGACATTTTCACTACCGGCAAAGACTGGAGCCTTTTCCCGGTTTCGAAATATATTGCCTCATTCTTTGCCGTTGGATTATTTAGGTACACTGCACGTGCTCGTTCTCTCTCCGCTGCCACTCTGGCCCGGTTCAGGTTGGGTTGAGGCGGCAACGGGTACGAATTAACTGACGTGGTTCTGAAATTACCCTCAGCCAGTTGTGGCAACCCGGCCGCAGCCGGCTTTGCATCACTGCGTTCCTCCTTCAGCTTCGCTTTTTCATTTGCCTGCTCCATCGTCATACAGGTATCCGACGTCGTGGCATTACATTGAAATTCAGTCTCTGTGCCCGCGCACCCGGTTAAGAGCAAAGCGCTGCCCAGAGGAATTAACAGCATTAATTCCTTCATAATATTTCTCGCTATTTATCGGTTATTTTTTCAGGTTCATCCTGAGCTGGGTATTTTCCTTAATCGCCCGAACTAGCCATTATTTTCCCCCTGCGGCGCTGCGCCCGGAGAGAACTCACGCGGATCAAGTTTGCCCAGCTTCTTCAGCATCTCGTCAGTATTGAATCCGTTCATACCGCCGCCTGACTGATGATGTGCATCAGCCTGCGGTGCCGGCTCCGCCTCCTGATTTTGAGCCTGCTGTTGCCCGTTCTTTTCCGCTTCCAGTTCTTCAATCGTTTTCAGCTGGAATCCATCCTGGAACACGACGGTCACTTCGTTGCCGGCACCAATCGGAATGACCGGGTGATACTGCTCGGCCCTTTTGATGTAGTACTCGCTCAGTGTCTGCGCAGCTTTAGATGCACCACCGCCGACCCCCATTTTCAGAACGTCACCGGCGCCAACAGATGCGGTTGCCCCCAGGCCAACAGCCGGCTGTGAAGCCCGTTCCATGCCCTGACCAATCCCGTCAACAAAACCGGCCCCCCATGCCCAGCCGAGGATTTTTCCGTTACGCATCACCACCTCTCCCTTAACCCCGTTTTTCCCCATAAAGGAAACGTGGCCGTTAATGGGCTGATCGATGGTTTTATCACCTTTGATACAGCTGATATTGCGGGTACGGACAATGGCGCGTTCGCTGGAGACATCGCCCCAGGCTTCAAGGCCCACAAAACACCCTGTCAGGTCGTAGGTTTTGCTGTTTGGCATTTCCACGCGACCAGTGATACGCAACTGCATCGGTACAGTTGACTCATTCCCGGTAACAGACGCGTTGGCATCTGCCCCCTCGATAAGCATACTTTTTGCAAAGCTCCCCGACGGAATGTACGGCAATGACTTCGTTTTTTTTCCTTTGTCGTAACTGAACGTTTTACGCTGTATCTGGTTTGGTACCGGTACAGACTGGTAGCTGACCTGCGGCGGCGGTGTCATACCATTCCCCGGATAGAATGCCGTCGGAGGCGGTACCGCGGCGCCGGTTTGCGGCGGATAACTGGCTGGCTGCGGCTCCCCTTCCGGACCGGGTGGCGGTGACGGAGGAGTCGGCGCGGGCTCGCCACCAGAGACAGCCGGTTTCACGCCCAGCGCCTTCAGCTGAGTCTGCATGGCTTCATTGTCACTGCTGAGCTTGTCGATACGTATCTGGTCAGCGGTTCGCGCCTTACTCAGTAGGTCCACTTCCCCCTGCAGGGAGTCAAAACGCTTGTTGAGATCAGCGGCAGTCGCCTGCATTTCTGTTGTCGCGTGCTGCTCCACCTTACTGTTGAAGCTGCTGTCGACCACCCCGGTCATATCCGGTGCGGGTTCGCCCTGAGCCGGGGCTTCCTCATCAGAGCTCATGTTCAGATCTGACAGATACAGCCCGCCTCCGACTGCTGCCGCGCCGCCCGCCAGAATGAGTCCCAGCCAGATATATTGCTTACGTTTGATCAGCGTGTTGAAGTTGGCCATCAGCGCTTCACTCCTTCATCTGACGTCGTGACCCAGATCTGCATGCGACCACCGGCAGTCAGCAGGCCCGCCGGGGTACTGAACATGACGGCACGTGTTCCGGGCTGCCAGAAATCGCTTTCACGCACCATACGGGGCGACAGGGAGACGTTATCCAGACTGTAACGGACGACTTTCAGGTGGTGGCCGACCCAGACCCTGTCGGCAGTGGCGCGCAGACCAGCCGGCACCTGCAGCACTTCAGAGGTGACGGGGACAGACTGATACTCATCGGGTACGCTGCCCTGGCGCACGGCGCGATTAAGCGAAACCAGTAACGATTCATAGGGGTTCGACTCTTCCCAGGCTTTTGCCGGACCGGGGGTACCCGCCAGCTCGCTGACCAGCTGAATTGTCCGGCCTGAGCCCGCACGGGGCACGGCACGAATGGAGAAGTTCAGCCCGCGTTCGGTTTCCACAATGAAGGTGAATGGTTTTTTACTGACGGTCGCCAGAATGGCACCGCCGCTGTCGGTCTGCTCCTGGTTTGTCAGGCCACCGTCCAGGCTGTTTATCGCCGTGATGCGATCTCCAGGTACTGTGAACAGATTCGGGTCGGTGTTACTCACGGCAATATTTGCCTGACCACCATTGGTCAGGGGGACCACTGTCGGCGCCAGCGTACCGCTGAGGGTCGCGGACATCGCGGGGGCGGCCAACAGCAGACAGCCTGAAATAAATAACGGGTTAATTTTTTTCATTATTTATTTCTCCAAAACGCGCCAGCCAGCTGACACCATCGACACGACTGAACTGAATTACATAGCTTTTAATTTCACTGTAGGGTTTGGAATCCCCAATCCACGTTTTCAGCTCACCCCGGATATCCACGCGGTTCTCTGCCGGCCAGGCACGCATCGACGTCATATAAAAGGTGGAATTAACGTTATTGTCTTTAATGCGTTTCGCATCTTCAGCCAGCTGGACCTTGAGGCTGTTCTGCGAGGCGGGTAATACATACCGGAGTAGCTGCTGATGCTGGGCATCAACCGTTTCCGGCGTGACATTCAGACGCAGGGCAACAAAGGACAGGCCCAGCTGCTCAATATAAGAGGCGTCAGCCTGGTTCTGAGACACCGCAAAGGGTGCACGGAATAACATCGGTGTCACCGCCACTTTCTGTTCCGTCTGCAGACGGTAATTATTTATGCCCTGGATAATATTGGTCGCAAGACTGAGGGTCAGGAGTGTCCCCAGACTGATAAATCCCACAGCGATAACGCGGGTGGTATTTTGTCTGGCACCATGTTCCATATGTTATTTCCCCGTTGATTTATTTAATCCACTGCCGGAAACAGGAGTCCGGAACATCATGAAAGAAACCTTTAAGAAGGGAGGTTGGCAGATACCAGTAAATCAGGTCGCGTAGCCAGGAACTGCCCCGCCCTTTTTTCAGTTTCTTGATACCCCAGAAAACCAGTACCGCTGAAGCTATGCCAAATATGAACTTGCTGGTCCAGAAACCCCAGCCGAGACAAATCACGGCCGGGATAAGTTCATCGAGATATAAGCCAAACCAGCGGGACTGGTTAGTCAGTGTTTCCGGGAAACGGTATCGCTTTAATTCGTCTCCCGTCATCACGTGCTTCCTGTCAGTAACCGGCGACCGACATACCGATGGTGATAAAGGTGGAAATAATCGCGAAGCCAAACAGGAACTTCACGTTTTTGGTCATCATGTACATGATGCCGCCGGCGACAACTTCCGCCAGAACCACCCATTTGACGACGCTGGACTGCTTACCAAACGTGCCTTTAACGGTCGCATCCCCGGACTTCATCAGGTCGGTTGCCGTGGTGGTGGCCATCGCAGCATCCGGGAAGAACGCCGCCACAGCAGCAACCGGCAGCGCAACTTTAGCGACTTTCAGGGCTTTCTTTTTATTGAAAACGCGGGACATAAAAGACGGTTTGGTTTTTTCAGAGACAGCAGAGCCCTGAACACTTAATACAGCATTCATATTTATTTCCTTTAAAGAGAATGTATACGTTAGTAGAAAATCACATCTAAACCTGATTTTTTATATCTTTACCTTCCTTCCTCCTCGCTCTGTTCAGAAAAAATATAATTGGGGAAGCGTCTTAGATGATCTTTAAGTCGCATCGCCACTTCCGTTGACTTCGTTCTGCCACTACGGTTCTTTGCGCTAACTAAAAGCGCATGAGTGTCGTCATCAAGGTAAACGGAAACAATATTCTTATTTCCAGTGCTGGTATAACGCTTTGACACACTGCTTCTCCGATTAGAAACCTTATAGACAAATCATTACACAGAAAGACACAGGAAATAAAGGGGCTAAATAGCCCCAATCAATTTAACAATTTATTAACATAACATATTCATAAACATTCTCAATAAAAAAATATATTTTCCTGCTCCTGTAGCAATCCGTTACAAATGCTCTAAAAGACGGATAAACCTCCAATACTTTCTCTTTAGCACGATCGATCCTTTTTTTTACAATCTTCTCAGGCACAGAAATATAATTTGATATGTCCATATAGCTAAAACCAAGAACATAAAATGAAAGAGGAATGATATTCAAATCACTTATCCTTGCAATAGCCTCATCAAAATCCGGAATGTCTTTTGATTTTATGAATTTCATTTTTCGGCTGGATAATGGAACCGTTATCAGAAGATTCATTTGCCAAAAAAAATAAAAATCATCATCCAAAAGACTGATACACTCAATTCGAATTTGAAAATTTGATTTTCCACACGAAAAAATTTTACTTAACACACAACCTTTACCTAGCGCCATGCAATCAAGTTCTAACTGGGAAAGCATCAACTCCAGTTCATGAAATGATCCTGAGAAACTACCTGCTACACATTCTGTTTTAAAAAAGTCATACATTTGTTCAAATGATGTATTGGAATATAGGACATCGCGTTGTTGGTTTCTTACGCAAACAGAGACAGGTGAGGTGTTATACAACCCCTTTATGTGAAGAAGAGCATCCCTAACCGATTGACTTAAGCTGTCATCACCACTACGATCCATCGCACACATAGGTTCCTCCTTAGAAGGGTTCTATGGATAGTTGGTGTAGAGAGGGTTCGACTCTCTACACCAATGATTCTCAAATTTTCAGTTGCTCTTGAATTATAAATCCCATTTAACTGGATGTCATCAAAATAGATTAGATCATTCTTCTAAAGATTCTCAAAAAAGAAGTATATTTATTCAACTTATAATAAAAAACTAGACGGTCCATTATTACATTTCGCAATGCCTTACGCTAATCATTGTCAGTGTCATCCACTTTTGGAAAGAATTGCTCTATCACAGCATTAACGTCATCCCGGATGTTTTCAATTAACCCTGACCATTCCCATCTTGGGTTACCATGAACATGAGGACTCAAACATTCAATCCCCAGCACCTTATTCACAGTAAACTGTGTTTTAACCATGCTTTCAAGCAGCGCTCTATTGAATGCCATCTGATTAAACCCGGATTCTTTGCGTTCCATCTGGGCTTCGTAGACACGCAAACCAAGCTCAAGCAACATCGATGCAATACTTGAATAGCTAATATCTTTCTCTTTCGCACCTTCAGCACGACGCTGAACTGCTATCGCATTAATTTTCTCTGCAACTTTGTCATTTACATAAACTTGGATCTTAGCCATAGTCCCTCACAATTATAATCTCGTATAACCCACAAAACTCTAAGTGCTAAAACTACGCATGTTGCGCGATTCACTATTAGAGTCACTATGATAGAAATGACGATTCGTTCCACGAATCACTATCCTTTTAGCCACGAATCTAATATAGATTCATGGCTCTTGTAAATAAATGTTTTACAAAAAAATAGTCTCTAATGAATCCCATACAATTCGCCAGTGAATCTATTTAGATTCATAGGCGAATCGCTTTAACACATTAAATAAATGTACTGCACATTATTTTTGTCATAACTCACTGTTTACAAATACCAATCTGCAAAATTTTAATTTTGCGTGGGGTGTGGTGATTTTGTGGTGAGGAGTGCATATATGTTGAGTCTCGGTCTTGGATGGGTTAAGGTTATTCCGGGATTTGGCACGGAGGGGAATTCATGAAGGGAGTAGCGTTTGGTATCATCCTGTCTTTAATACCATTGTCATCAATGGCAGCAGACTGCTTTGATATGGCTGGCAGGGATTACAAAATTGATCCGGATCTCCTGCGTGCTATATCATGGCAAGAATCACGATTTAAAATTGATGCGATTGGGCGTAATCCTGTTACGGGTTATGGATCAGGCTTGATGCAAATTGACTCGCAGCATTTCAACGAACTGTCGCGATATGGAATAGAACCGGATCATCTTCTTAGCGATGCTTGTCTTAACATCTACACCGGAGCCTATTATTTGGCTCAGGCGTTTAAAAAGTGGGGCGTTTCGTGGGATGCAGTCGGGGCATACAATGCAGGCTTCAAAAAGACCCCGCGCCAGGCAGCAAGACGTTACGAGTATGCGAAGAAGATCCATTACTACTACACGGCTATCAAAGCAAGCAAACGAACTTCTTCTAAAGATCAGAAAATCGCCATGAACTAAAAAACCTTCTGATATAAGAAGGCTTGAATTTCTTAAAAATCTACGGCATCTATACCTGGATAATAATCGGCATCACTATCAAAATGAAAAAGCAGATACCCGCCCTCCCGGTGCATTAGTATGAGATTTTTGCGTAAAAATTTTGACACCCCACCTCTTTTTAGCGCCAGAAGATGGCGTTTGAAATCATACATCCTTATAACACAACCATAAGGTGTATCATGTATCCACTTTAAGTAACTATCGCAAGTTAGATAATTGGTTGTTGATGAAAGCACCTGAAGAACTCTGATATCACCTTCTTCCATATGTGAAATACTGATACAGACAGCTTTAAATTCAAACATAAGTATTCCCACCATCAAAACGCCGGACAGCTGCCCGGCGCTTATAATTAGCCTTTAAGAGTGCGGAATTTCTCCGCAATTAACCACAATGCCTTATTGAGTTTAACATCACCATCGATTGCTTTTACTGGCCGGGTTGTTGTTCTTTTCCCTTTTTCAGTTCGGCCAGGCAAACCGCCTTTAATCAGATTTTCCTGGACCCTTTGATATGTAGTCCAGATGTCATCTTTTTTATCTTCATAACGGCGCGGATGAATTATCTGTTCAATACTGACCGGAGATTTATTTTCATCTTCATATCGGTAGGTTAATGCAGCTTGTCCAAACAGACGCTGTTCTTCCTTGGTTAAGGCAATAGACTTCATGACATCAACGCCTTCAGTTATTTTATCGAAAATTCCCAGAACTTCGTAAGCACCTTCGATAACCCTTCCCACAATATCACCTTTATGAGGTACACGAATCTCACCAAACGACGTACCGCACACAAGGCCATTTGTGCATACAAAACGGAACATACCCGGGATCATTTGATAACTGGACGATCCATCATGCGAGTTAAGAAGAATGATTTCGGGTACTTCTGTTCCTTTATTGGTCCCTTCACGGCGAAGTCTTACCATATGCTTAGTATGCCCCCGTTTATCCTCATCCCTTACTCGTGACTGACAGGCAAAAAATGGCTGGAAACCTTCTTCACGTAATTTATCCAGCAGTGTAATGGTTGGAATATAGGTATAGCGATCACTACGTGAATTATGCTTTTCTTCTGAAAACACAGAAGGTACAACCTTGACTAATTCATCGTTAGTCAGTGGGCGTTCCTGACGAATGGAATGAGTAAGTCCAAATCGGGATGCTAAACGCATATTATTCTCCTTCACCTGTTTAATTTTTTAACCATCACCCGTTGAGTTGCCGGGGCCGCGGTTTTGACTTTGTGCGGGGACCTGCTGAACCTGCCCCCTGGATATAACCTTCACCCGTTTGAGAGCCGTTCGCCGCGAGGGCGTAAACGAGCACGGCCCGGTGCAGATGTCCGGGGGTGAGCGGGAAATTTTTTTCGGCCTAATGAAGCGGCAGCGGAATGGCCGGGAAAAATTTATTGCGAAAGGCCCTGCCGTCCCCTGGACAGCAAGACGGGTTGTGCTTGTCTCAGCCCCGGCGAATGGACTCAAACGGGTGATACGGGTACCAGGGGAAAGGAGCAGGCACCCGCCGCAACGACGAAGAGCGCGGGCGCGAAACGGCGTTGCCCCGCAGAGTGCCGGCAGTCCTTCGCCGGCACGGTGAAAGCGGCGCGACCGGGACGGTCGCAGCAAGCGCTGCCGTTGACCTTGACGTCAGACATCAGACACTAGCCGCCAGGCCCGAAACCGCTTGCGGGTTCGGCGGAGCTTACCGCGTCTTTTCGCGGTTAGCGGAGTGTGGCTCGACGACCGGACAGCGCAGCTGGCCGGGAGCCGAAGGTGTCCAGTATGGGTGTGCTTTTAAAGCCTTTAAGGGTTAAAAAGAGACATCACAGCAGGGAGGAGAAGAGGAAGCAGACAGACAGCAGGCAGCAAACAGGGAAGACGCTGAAAGGAAATGCGGGCGGCGCGTCAGCGCGGCCCGGTTTTCCCGGCGCCGCAGGCGCGCGGTCTTTCGAGGCGCGGCCAGACGGGGACCGATGCCCCCTTCGCCTGCTCTGTTCCCGAATCAGTCAACAAACATCGAGACCGGGATTTGAAATCGATTTGCCAGCGCCCGCATGTGATCGAGGGTCAGACTGCGTTCACCACTGAGGATCCGGCTGACGAGTGATTTGTTGCCTATCTCGTTTTCAAAATCGGACTGTGAAAAACCGCGTTGCTGCATAAGAACCCGCAGCAACGATACACCGTTTTTACCAGCTTCGATGCGCGTATTAAATTCTTCAAATTCCACCGCGTTATCTTCCCAGGCATCGATGCGGGCAGCCAGCATATCAACCAGCGGGCTGTCCGGGTCATGTTCCAGAAGATATTCAACGAGTTTACGTGCCTCTTCGTAATCTTTGCGGGACGAACTGCCACCCAGCAGAGGGACAATACTCGCCAGGTCATTCACCGCTTTATTGGCATCGCTAATCATTCAAACCTGCTGAATTTTAAAGTTAACACCGCAGGCTCTGGCGTACCGAACCAGCGTCTGAATACTCATTCGCGAAGCGTTCTTCTCCATACGTGAGATAGTAGGCGCTTTGATGCCCATACGTTCTGCAACCTGTGCCGACGTCAAACCCGCTTCTTTTCTCCATGTTGCTAAGGTTTCCCGAAGTAGCTCCGAGGCTTCTTCTGCCTCGAATGCCGCGCTGTACTCATGATCGTTCATTGCTTCGGTATGAACCTGGCTAAGGGTTTTATATTTCATTCTGCATTTCCTCCAGTCTGCGAAGTGCCTGATCTATTTCTGCCGGGGGCGTTTTTGGCGATTTTTTGATAAAGATCCGAAGTAGAAAAATACGTTCACCACTCTGATATACCCAGATTCCGCGGGCGATATCTGCCCCCATTGTACGTATTTCGAAAAGGCCGTTTCCAAGCGGCTTGGTATCTGGCTCGCGTAGCTGGCGAGGGTTTGCTTCCAGCTTCATGAGTAGCCTGGCCATTTTTGCACGAATGGCAGCAGGCAGAGCCGTAAACTCTTTTTCAGCCTCATCATGAAAGATGACTGTGAACATGAATGTAATCTCTAGTCCGTATGTGTATACATTAGCTTAAAAGCTAACTTAGCTCAAGAGCTAAGTTAGCTGACTTCTCACTACCCGATCTTTACAATCTCAATACCCAGCATAAGAGCTATGAATTCCGCTTTGTTCTGAAGCAACCAGGTGCGTGCTTCGGGTGCCTGAGCTTTGCTGATATCGATATCAAACTGATTAAGCGCTGCAGCATCGGCGTGTCCGAGTGTAATACCGCGCCACTGCATCCCCGCATAATAGGCGTTCCCTGCCCCCTGCTGGATTTGTCTTTTCACGTGTTCCATTGCCCAGACCTCATTCCACACCCAGACGGCGGAACATATCGGCGATGATATTCCGGCGCGTATATGAAGCACCTGCGGCTTTCAGATCGGCCAGCACGTTATAGGCGTAACTGGCATCCTTTCCATGAAAAGCGATCACCTTTTCCGCTTTTGGTTCAAAACAGGATGGGGAAGTTTCCCGGGAGAAAACCTCTGATGAGTGTTGATGGCCGTATACTTTCATTTTGCGTTACCTCTGGTCTTTAAGGGATGGCAGCGATACGCCGCCATCCGTGTTTATTTCTCAGCAGTCGTTTGCCGCCAGTTCACTCATCAGTACATCCCGTGCTTCCAGCGCGCGTTCCTCTTCGGCTAGCGTCAGCAGATAGCCGCGCTTTGCCGCAGCGCCCATTAACACCGGACGGTCTTTCAACGGAAGCGCATCCAGATAATCCAGCGCACCACCCAGCAGATGGGCCTGATACAGCTCGTAATGCATCCCGCAGCACCGACCAGCCTTTTTCTCGATACGTTCCAGCACTACATCGGCGCGGATAACATCGAACGGGTTTCGGGAATGAATGTTGCGCACAAAACCGTCAGTCCGGAGGGTTGTGCTTTCTTTGGTGGAGGGTTTTACGTTGACGTTTTGTGTGCTCATCCAGTTTTCTCCTCTTTCTGGTTTTCTGTCTGTTAAAACCATCACCCGTTGAGTTGCCGGGGCCGCGGTTTTGACTTTGTGCGGGGACCTGCTGAACCTGCCCCCTGGATATAACCTTCACCCGTTTGAGAGCCGTTCGCCGCAAGGGCGTAAACGAGCACGGCCCGGTGCAGATGTCCGGGGGTGAGCGGGAAATTTTTTTCGGTCCAATGAAGCGGCAGCGGAATGGCCGGGAAAAATTTATTGCGAAAGGCCCTGCCGTCCCCTGGACAGCAAGACGGGTTGTGCTTGTCTCAGCCCCGGCGAATGGACTCAAACGGGTGATACGGGTACCAGGGGAAAGGAGCAGGCACCCGCCGCAACGACGAAGAGCGCGGGCGCGAAACGGCGTTGCCCCGCAGAGTGCCGGCAGTCCTTCGCCGGCACGGTGAAAGCGGCGCGGCCGGAACGGTCGCAGCAAGCGCTGCCGTTGACCTTGACTTCAGACATCAGACACTAGCCGTCAGGCCCGAAACCGCTTGCGGGTTCGGCGTAGCTTACCGCGTCTTTTCGCGGTTAGCGGAGTGTGGCTCGACGACTGGCCAGCTTTGCTGGTCAGGAGCCGAAGGGGTCCAGTGGTGTTATGCCTTTCTTATCGTTCCAGGCGTTCGACGGTGGCCAGCAATTGCGGATAGGTCGCTGACTGACACTTTTCGTACAGTGATTTAGCTGCGGGTATCCCTTCCAGATAATCATCCGAGTCCCGAATTTCCTGAGCCAGATATTCAATAAAGGCGGGTTCGACAACGGAGCCATTCAGCACATTAAGCAGAACCTGTGTTTCGTCTTTATCGAGAGGAAGGGCACAGGCACGAACCAGATGCGCATAACGATCAAAGATATTATTCAGCCGTTCAGTCACCCCTTCCCTGTGGGAGTTCAGATGTGCTCGCAGATTAGGCGAAGGTGTGAAAGAGGGGTTGCGGGAGATCTCTTTTTTCACTGGTTATCCTCAGAATACTGGCCCGACATAATTAAGAATTTGCGCCGCTCCCTCACGAACTGTCGGTACCATTTACGGGCAACACTGGCCAGATCGTCCTCAGAAGCGTCACAGTACAGCGTACTGCCCATAAACCCTCCCCCACGGCAAATCTGAGCACCTGAGTTACCAGAGTGTCCCTGAGACTCCAGGTGAACATAGCCACCACTGTCGGGTGCGTAAAAACTGAAAATTTCGCCGGTTTTACGGGATTTTATCGTGAAGTTCATGCTGGCTCTCCTTTGGCTCACCCGCGACTGCGCTTCGCCTCACTGAGTTAAGTGGAACAATTTCTGTTCATTACGCAATCAACTGTATGACAGATGTCATACATAATCAACAAAAAAAGCCTGCTTAAAAAGCAGGCGAACATCACTGTATCATATAAGGAATGAACTGCAGTATCACCTGGCAGACCGGGCGACTGATTTACCAGGAAAGCGGATACCGCGCATTGCACGAATAAGTTATAGCAGCACGTTTCCGGAAGGAAAACCCGGCAGGCGGGCGGGTTAAGTGCTATGCAACCTGATGTAGCGCCGGGTTTCCCCGGGGAGCCTTTGGACAGCCTCACTGACTCGTGGTCTTTTAACTCTGCCGTTGCTGTTTCCACCCCTCCGTAAAGAGGGCTACGCTACAGAGAGAACTTATCACCAGAACCCAAATGTTCACAATCAATCACTTTTTTTTTCAGACTGATGACAGGGTGTTACGAAGAATGAAGGATGTTAATGTGACTTGCGATTCATTGAATCTGTGTTGTAGGTAGATGAAAGATTTTTGCCCGCCTGTCGCGCGGGCTTTTTTTCCTGCTTACAGGAAAAAGGGGCTACCGGTGAACGGTAACCCCTTCATAAAGGCGCTTCAGGCTTGTCAGACATCATCTCCCCTGAATGGCGGGGGCTTCCCCCCGCCGGGGTTAGCTACTTAGCGGATTCGTAAGCCAGAAAAGCCGCCACCTCCCTGTTCGTGTCCCTGTACCGGATTTCACAAAGTGATTTCCGGGTGAGGTAAGTGAATATCAGCAGTGTGAGGCACACTATTAATACGCACCCGAGCAGAGTGTTTCGCGGCAGTTTCATGGCCTTCTTCTCCTGTGTAAGTTCACACAGATATTGCAAATACCTCAGGGTTAATAAGGGGGTTACCTGATGTTGATGCAACATGTCGGAGTAGGCTATTTTGGGTATTACCGAGCAACTGCTTATGCGATGAAACACTCCCTTATGCCCGAGATTGCGAAGTTAAGAATGAAGGCCCTGAACTTCTGGGATAAGCATGGTATCCGTGCCGCAGCTGATGCTTTTGGCGTATCAACACGAACGCTCTACTGGTGGCGCCAGTTGCTTCGCACCGGTGGTCCTCAGGCGCTTATTCCAAGAAGCAAAGCCCCCCTGGTTCGCCGTTCAAGGCACTGGCACCCTGATGTGATCAAGGAAATCAGGCGCCTGAGAACTGAGCTACCCAATCTCGGCAAAGAGCAGATTTTTGTCAGGCTGAAGGCATGGTGTGAACTGCGACATTTTACCTGTCCCAGTACATCAACCATTGGAAGGATCATTGCCGGAGCGCACGATAAAATGCGGATGGTTCCCGTTCGCCTCAGTGCCAGAGGCAAAGTCAGGTTGATAAAAAAACGCTCAGTGAAGCCCAGAAGGCCTAAACAGTACCGCCCGGTAAAAACAGGCGAACTCATAGGGATGGACGCGATTGAACTCAGAATGGGGGATCTGCGCCGCTATATTATTACCATGATCGACGAGCACAGCGACTACGCGCTCGCCCTGGCAGTTCCTTCACTCAACAGCGATATCACCAGCCATTTCTTCAGCAAGGCCACAAAGCTCTTTCCTGTTGCTATCAAACAGGTTGTTACTGACAACGGTAAGGAATTCCTTGGAAACTTTGATAAAACGTTGCAGGAAGCCTCGATTAAACACATCTGGACCTATCCGTACACACCGAAAATGAATGCGACCTGTGAGCGATTTAACCGGACACTTAGAGAACAATTTATTGAATTCAATGAATTGTTGCTTTTTGACGACCTGAATTTGTTTAATCAAAGAATGGCTGAATATCTGGTGCTGTATAACAGCAAAAGGCCACATAAATCACTCGAACTGATGACGCCAGTGGACTATATTTTACGTGAGAGTAAAAATTGCAATATGTGGTGGACCCATACATCTCCTTGCCTTGCGGCATCTAAGAGGCTATCCTGATGTTGTCTAGGCATACAGGTGGCCTCGTGGGTTAATGAATATTAACTACGGGGCTTTCTGCTTTCTGCCACACAACACGGCAACAAACCACCTTCACGTCATGAGGCAAAAAGCCTCAAGCGCCACGTCGATTATACCGGGCCGGTGCTATTTCTTACCAGGTATATCCACGCCTTATGCTGCTTAGCGCTTTAAATATCTAATGTATACCCATCCCGCGATCACGACGCCCGTGCCCAGCGCAAGATTAGGCAAAATAACATCGTTTGCACTTGCATATATGGTATTCGGATCATGTTGCCCCCAGAATGCCAGCTTGTACCCGATGCCCCAGACAAAGAATATAATCCCGGCAATCAGAACGCCGAATTCTATAACGCCGAGCAGGATTCCATCTAACCAGTCAGGCGGATCACGCCATGTGATGACCGCAGCTATTAGTGTGCAGATGATTTGGCCTGCATAATAACCAGGGGAACCATACCATTCCGGAGCAACATGCTTCACGATCAACCAGAACAGCACGTTCATTAAGATTACGAGCAACCAGTACCTCATAGTTCTGCTTTCCTTGTATTTGGCCATCTGAGTTGTCAGACAGCATTGTACTTATTCATCGGGCGGACTTGCCATTGAAATACTCCGGACGCGCAGCCAGTTCACGCTCGATTAACTCGTCGGCAAACAAAGGGGCAACACGATGAATACGTGCCTGCATGTTGCGCCTTCTCACCGCAGCTTTCCGTTCATCGCTCCAGCGTTGGATCTGTTTCTGGCCGAGAAAATCCACGCATACAGCGTAACCTGAGCCAGCCACCCAGCGTGACATCACCTCTTCAGGTGCCGCCTGCCCTGCCTCCACGACAACGGAAATCAGTTCCCGTGGACCCGGGCAGGGCCTGTGCGGCAGTTTCCAGCGCAGAGAATAGCGCCACTTCATACACCACTCCGATCAGCCAGCTTATTTGGCACCTGCCAGCGTTCAGCAACACGAATATGTTCAGGTGTTTCCCGGACAATTAACGGAATTTCGTACATCACTGCATACAGCGGCTCACCGCTGATGCGAAGCCAGTCCAGTTCCTTCAGCGATGTGAATCGCGACTGCCAGCGCCAGAACGGTGCTGCAAGCTCTGCCGCGTCAAACTCGTCGCTCCACCGGGTGTACCAGGTGCAGACGGTTTCCGGTGACTGAAAATTCAGTTCTGTGACAGCCTGTCCCAGCAGGTTCTGACGCAGTAACCAGGACTGCTCGACCTGACGGGCTTCACGGCGCATTTTTCGGGTGAAGGCAAAGTCCTGACGTTTTAGCCTGCGTACTGTTCGGGTATGAAGGACTTCCGGAAAAAGTTCAGCCTGCACATCCATTGTCAGCGGCAGCGGACAGTATTCCCCGTGGCTGGAGATAAGCATATCCAGCGCCTCTTCCACCTGTTTCAGGCTGGAAAGGCGGTCTTTTGGATCACGGTGAAGGCCAGGAATACGGCGGGCAACATCACTGTTAATCCGGCTACAGCCTGTCAGCAGGCGCAGGAATGTCCGGACGTGTGGCATCGATGGCAGACGTGCGCCGCGCTGGCGAGCCTCTTCCACCGTCATGATGGCCTGCAGCGCTGCCTGACGGGCTGGTTTCAGGGATACAAGAGCACTGGATGACGGGATCATTGTGCGCCCTCCTGTGACAGCGTGCTGATGATGCTGGCAAACGAGTAGCCACCGGCGTCAAGACACTCGATGAGATCCAGAGTATGGGTGATGAGTTCAGGGTTGAATGCATCCATCACGCGAACGACAGAGAACGGCTGACCGTCACGGGTAACAAAGACCACTATCCAGCGAGGATTCAGCTCCCCCGGACTGCATACCGCCACATCAAAGTGACCATGAGAGGGGGTAAAACGGATCTGGACAGGAAAGAAGCCGCCAAATTCGCACCGGTATTCGGCATTCACGGACCAGCCGGACGGTGAGGTCAGATCGCGCATGACAGCGTGACTCAGCTCCCGGCGAAAGTCTTCACCGGCTGCGCGGTAGTCTTCCAGCTCATCAGAAGACATGGTTTTCAGGACATCCAGAGTCAGTAACGTTTTCATTTTCAGTCTCCTTATCGCCGCCCCGCAGGGCGGCGTCTCCGTTATCAGGCGGCGCAGGCCGGGTTGTTATGGTCGGTGACGTCGCCGGCATCAGCGTCGGTATCGTTCTGACTTGTTGCCAGACTGAGTTCAGACTTTGCGGCAAGCTGTTTCTGATTGTCAGCACTGGTCATCCATTCCGGAACCCAACGGATTTTTGAGAGGAAGTGCTCTGCATGTTCAGCGGCATCCTTTTTCTTCATCTTCGCGGCGTCCTGTGCTGCGCCAGCCAGTCCGGCCTGAGAGAGTGCCTGTACAATGTGTGGCAGCTTCATGTGCGAGAAAAGGTTATCAGCCGTCGGTTTCCACCAGTCACGAAGGTCAAACTGAATGGCGTTTTCCACCCCATCCAGCGAACTCTGGTGTTTACGACCAAATTCATCCTTGCCCTGTACACCATCTATGGAGCAGGCGGTGCAGAAAGCCATCAGTGCCATCAGGGTTGCGCCATCGAGCGTAAAGAAGGTGGTCATATCCTTTCGCCAGTTTTCCGGCAGCAGGGCTTCAAGACGTTCTTTTTCTGACTGGATGGCCTGAAACGCAACGCTGTTTTCACCGTCAGGTGCTTCACGGGTCAGCGCGTAATGCGACACACTCACGCTAATGCAGAACGGCTCTTTGACGGACGTTGTGGTATGGAAAACCGAGTTACACATTTTCCAGACCATCAGCGCGACGGCTTTCTGCGGCTGCTGCAACAGGGCCGCCTGAACCGCCAGTGTGCGTTCAGAAGAAAGGCGGGTCAGCAACGGGACACTGACGGCGTCCAGCGGATCGACTTTTTCAGGGGCCTGATCGGTGGATGCATCCTTCTCCTCCATTTTTTCATCGGCGCACAGCACCACACCGCGCTGTACTTTCACCTCCTGGCCAGTCCAGGAAACCACCACTCCGGCAGATTGCTTCATTTCATCCGTCCATGCCCGGTGTTTTGCCCGGTGCGCGATGGTCTGCTGTTCTTCCCAGACGGCTTCCAGAGCCCCGGCCAAGACGTCATCATTCACGCCGGGGTTCTCGTCTTCATACTTAGCTTCCAGAGCTTCCAGTTCCGCAAGACGTTCTGATTCGGCTTCGGTATATTCCACAGGCGGGACAGCATGCAGGCGCCAGATTTTAGTGTCCTTCCCGTAGTGTGAAATCGGGTCAAGACGACCATCACACCATGACCAGCCTTCCGCTTCGCGGAGGTGCTCCGCGATGTTCTGCAGTTTTTCCAGCAGGGCGGTATCGAGCGATGCACTTTTGACATAGCCGCCGTTTTCGCTGCTGAAGAGATCAACCCGGATTTCATCCGGACTGAATGCGGCCTCTCCCACAAAGCGGAATTTGTCGCCGTTTGTGGAAACCTCTTCTGAGATAATGAGGTTACGGATCGAGGAAACTGATACTTCATTATTCCAGGACCGTTTGCGGGCGGATTCCAGCACTTCCACCTGGCGTTTCTGATCGCTTTCGAGCGCCAGTGCCTGGCAGTGTTCGGTGGTGATTTCATCCTTCGCCAGCGCCGCCAGAATTTCGGGAGCCAGTTCGGTCAGTTTCAACATGCGCTGAACATGACGCGTACCGAACCCCAGTAAATCGCCAATCTGCGCGGGGGTTTTCCCCTGCTCTGCCAGTGTGCGGAACCCGGCGATCTGTTCAGACGGATGCATTGCCATCTGCTGTTCGTTTTCTGCCATTGATGCCGCAACAGCCAGTTCATCAGGTACCTTTTTCACCATCACCTGATATCCGGCATCGATACGGTTTTCACTCTGCAGGAGCTGCAGCGCTTTCAGGCGACGACCACCGGCAGCCACACCACAGCGACCATCCGGGAGGTTATGCACGACCAGATTCTGCAACAGGCCAATGGCTTCAATGGAATCTGCCATTGAACAGACTTTCTCCGCCGGATAGGGAATGGTCCTGACGTTCAGGGGAGACTTCACCAGTGCCGTCACCGGGACATACTCGACCTGTGCGGCATCGAGAGCCACTTTAAGCGCCTCAGCTTCGGCAGACTTAAGCGTTTTTTTGCTGGTTTTCGGTGCAGTTTTTACCTTAGACTCTGTTGCAGACATAATTGATACCTCTTAGCTATTGATGAATGTCTGCCGGACAGCCCACCTGTCCGGCCTTCTTCTTACTGCTTACTTCGTTTTGCGTACTCCGTAGTCCCGGATGTAGCGGTTCATCATGTCCTCGCCGCCCGGTTCAAAATTCCAGACGCGCCAGATCATGCTGCCGTCATCCTGATGACGGACGACAAGGCGAAAATGGGTCCCCTGATCATCTTCAATCGCCACATTCTGATACTGCGCTGCGACAATCTGAGCCTGCTCGCGGGTAAACGTGCCATCCGGCAGGGATTCAAGCGGGGACAAAACGTTATGGTCCATGTGTTTCTCCTTTTCTGCCCCGCCTGAACGGGGCGTCTTCATCGTGGTTTAAAAGGGCGCGTCATCATCCATTGGTGGGAAATCATCCGGGAGAGGCTGAGGCGGTTGCTGAGACGGGGCGGCATCCTGACGGCCTTTCTTACCGCCCTTCGCTTTCGGGGATTTAGCTGCGGCCTGAGCAGGTTGTGCCGGGGTGGCAGGATTCTGCGGCTGCGCGGCGCTCTCAGGCACACCGGATTCACGGCGGCCGCCGAGCATCTGCAGGGTGCCGTTCTGCCCGACCAGCACCTCGGTGACGTAGCGCGTGACTCCGGCATCGTCCTGCCAGTTGCGGGTGCGCAGCTGGCCCTCGATGTAGACCTGTGCGCCTTTACGCAGGTATTCGCCCGCCACTTCCGCGAGCTTGCCGAACATGACAACACGGTGCCACTCGGTGTTTTCGCGCATCTCTCCCGTCTGCTTGTCACGCCATGTTTCAGACGTGGCCAGCGTCAGATTGGCCACTGCGCCCCCGTTGGGCATGTAACGCACTTCCGGATCCTGTCCCAGATGTCCAACCAGAATGACTTTGTTAACGCCACGTGCTGCCATGATGAATCTCCTTAATCCGTTGTTTTGCCTTTTAAAACCATCACCCGTTGAGTTGCCGGGGCCGCGGTTTTGACGTTTTGCGGGGACCTGCTGAACCTGCCCCCTGGATATAACCTTCACCCGTTTGAGAGCCGTTCGCCGCGAGGGCGTAAACGAGCACGGCCCGGTGCAGATGTCCGGGGGTGAGCGGGAAATTTTTTTCGGCCTAATGAAGCGGCAGCGGAATGGCCGGGAAAAATTTATTGCGAAAGGCCCTGCCGTCCCCTGGACAGCAAGACGGGTTGTGCTTGTCTCAGCCCCGGCGAATGGACTCAAACGGGTGATACGGGTACCAGGGGAAAGGAGCAGGCACCCGCCGCAACGACGAAGAGCGCGGGCGCGAAACGGCGTTGCCCCGCAGAGTGCCGGCAGTCCTTCGCCGGCACGGTGAAAGCGGCGCGACCGGGACGGTCGCAGCAAGCGCTGCCGTTGACCTTGACGTCAGACATCAGACACTAGCCGCCAGGCCCGAAACCGCTTGCGGGTTCGGCGGAGCTTACCGCGTCTTTTCGCGGTTAGCGGAGTGTGGCTCGACGACCGGACAGCGCAGCTGGCCGGGAGCCGAAGGTGTCCAGTATGGGTGTGCTTTTAAAGCCTTTAAGGGTTAAAAAGAGACATCACAGCAGGGAGGAGAAGAGGAAGCAGACAGACAGCAGGCAGCAAACAGGGAAGACGCTGAAAGGAAATGCGGGCGGCGCGTCAGCGCGGCCCGGTTTTCCCGGCGCCGCAGGCGCGCGGTCTTTCGAGGCGCGGCCAGACGGGGACAGGTGCCCCGCCTGCTTAACGTGTCATCAGACGGTTATTCTGAGAATGGCGGTCGCTACCTGGGTATACGTGAATGTTCCCCGCGGCAATGGCTCCCAGACGTCCGCCAGGGACTCCAGCGCCTTTTGCTGACGCGGCCCGTCCAGACATATGCCCGTCAGAATCCCGCCAGGCTCAAGCAGAGTTAATGCCCGCCGGATATGCCGGATATCATCACCGCGATTAAACGGCGGATTCAT
Source organism: Klebsiella sp. P1954 (assembly GCF_018199955.1). Taxonomy (NCBI): domain Bacteria; kingdom Pseudomonadati; phylum Pseudomonadota; class Gammaproteobacteria; order Enterobacterales; family Enterobacteriaceae; genus Klebsiella; species Klebsiella sp. P1954. The sequence goes on from NZ_CP073374.1 coordinate 51,009, forward strand.
GATAATTCGGGTATACCGGCGCTCCGGATGATATTCGAGAAAATCTCCGCACCAGATCCGGACCTCCGGGAAATGCGCCTGCAGGTGACGGGCTAACCCGGCGTGCAGCTCCACGGCGTCACACTTCGCCCGGGGGACTGCATCCCTGATCGCCTGCAGTATGGCGCCCGTTCCGGCACTGGGTTCCAGAATGCGATCGGTTTCCCGGACATCAGCCAGCTCAACCAGCCGGCGACATTCCGGGGAGGGGGTGACAAAAAGTTGCGAGCTACCCTGAATTTCAGCGACAGGGGCGCGCCCTTCCAGTTTGTCCCGCATCGCCTGAATACGGTGTTTAAGGTCATGATGCATGAATGTACTCCCTGACCTCCCCGGCAAGATGCCGGGGAGCCTTCCTGTTATTTTTTCGGAATTTCAACGGTTTTCATGTCTGTGATATACACATTCACGAGCGTACAACCGTGCGTCATGCACCGGCGGAAGCGATAGGCGCCGTGTGTTTCGGTTTCTGCAGCACCCCGCACGCCTTTATAATCAGCGGGTAATTTCGCCCACTCGGCTTTTGTCATTTCCCGGAACCCTTCCCCCGGATAATTGACGATCGGTGGGCGCTTCGCCGCTTTCTTCGCGTTGCTGGCTTCCTCCGCTGTCGGGGCTTTGTAGTCCGTGATACGGTCGGGCGTGAGTTTCATCGTGCCGCTGTAGCCCAGAAAGCGATAACCGGGCGTTTCGACTGAACTCACCTCCCCCTTACTCCGGTTAACCCGGAGAATGGTTAACCATTCTCCCCGACTCAGTACCTGCCCGCCTGGTTCAAATTCCTGTGTTCGGGTGACAACGCCACCGTTTTCATTGAGCATCGCGCGTTCGTAGGCCAGGCGGTTCTGGTAATGATTCACCCAGCGCTGTTGGTGGTTAATCGTGCGCTCATGACAGCGGATCGCAATATCACGCGCCTGTTCAAAAGTAATGATCTCCTCAGACAGGGCAGAATGGAGAGACATCGAGCCCTCATACTGGCTTTTCTCTGCCGGGCGGGGGTATTTGTCGAGCGTGAAGCAGGCATGAATATGATCATAATTACTGACCAGTAACGCCATTTTCAGATCGAGCGTCTGCGCACGCCACATCGTCATATACTTTTCAGACCGGGCAATGTGCTTTTGGGACTTGCGTAATTCCGCCTCGATTTTTTTGATACGGCGGTAACGCACATCCGGACGCTCCTTGTATTTCGCGTGCCGCAGAGAGGCCTGCGCGCGCTGTTCCCAGTATTCGGCGCGCTCGAACAGCATCACCGCACGTTTCATGCCGTTCTCAATTTTCTGCGCATGCCGGCGCGCGCGGCGCTCGCTGTGGTGGCCTACCAGGATCGGCTGTCCCAGCGGGACAGCCGATGCCAGCGAATCAACATGCGCAAGCGCCTGCTCCGATTCAACCGCCCGCCGGTCACTGTAGTCACTGAACCGCCCGGCGCGCTGCTCCTGGCGATCAAACAGGGTGCTGTCCTCGTCCTCGATATCACCGGCGAGGGAAAGCAGGACATCCTCCCGCCCCGGCGTCCAGGCTGGCGCCACAAAAAGTTCCTGTTTGGGCGCCCAGCGAAAGCCTGCTTTGTTGATCAGGGAATACGTTTCTTCATCGAGCCGTAATGATGCGTAAAGTCGCAATTTATTATCATCGGGTGAATAGGTTGCCCGGTAAGTCTGGCCTGCGGTGTTTTCCGTCATGATCTGTGCGGTAGTCGGTGCCATTGTGTTTTCTCCTTCCTGCAGTTGCCGCCCCTCGCGGGGCGGCTCACCTCATCAGTTAAATGCGCGTTTCAGTTCCAGCGTGCGGAGTACCTGCCCGAGGGCGGTATTTTTCATCGCGGGGATGTGGACACCGCGCCCTTTGCGGTGACTTCTGGCGATATGACGCCCGAAAGCTCTGAGAGCGGGATCAATCTCCGGTGCGGTGATATCTGCGCGCAGAATGCGCGAATGACGACGGGGCTTTACAGCGCCTGCGGAAGGTGAAAAAATAGAAACGATCATAGAGTTGACTCCTTATGGTAGTTAACGAAGCCGGAAAAACCGTTCGTGCGATTTTTACGGCGTGGGAGAAGCAGGGTTTACCCTGCTTTTTTCATATCTGCGGTTTGCTTCCCGCTTCTTCTTCCTCCTTCTTAAGCTGATCGGTAATGTCTTCCGGTTCGCCCAGAAACCAGCCTTTGACGGGTTCACAGCGTTCAATAAACGCTTTTATCGCCCGTTTTCCGGTCGTGGCCTGCACCCGGGTAAACATCGGCAGATTGCCGCTGGCATTGCTTCCCAGAAATGCGATCCGATACGTTCGCAATGAAGGATCCTGCATTTTTCTTTTTCCTGATTTTTAAAGAACATCACCCGTTGAGTTGCCGGGGCCGCGGTTTTGACTTTGTGCGGGGACCTGCTGAACCTGCCCCCTGGATATAACCTTCACCCGTTTGAGAGCCGTTCGCCGCAAGGGCGTAAACGAGCACGGCCCGGTGCAGATGTCCGGGGGTGAGCGGGAAATTTTTTTCGGCCTAATGAAGCGGCAGCGGAATGGCCGGGAAAAATTTATTGCGAAAGGCCCTGCCGTCCCCTGGACAGCAAGACGGGTTGTGCTTGTCTCAGCCCCGGCGAATGGACTCAAACGGGTGATACGGGTACCAGGGGAAAGGAGCAGGCACCCGCCGCAACGACGAAGAGCGCGGGCGCGAAACGGCGTTGCCCCGCAGAGTGCCGGCAGTCCTTCGCCGGCACGGTGAAAGCGGCGCGACCGGGACGGTCGCAGCAAGCGCTGCCGTTGACCTTGACTTCAGACATCAGACACTAGCCGTCAGGCCCGAAACCGCTTGCGGGTTCGGCGGAGCTTACCGCGTCTTTTCGCGGTTAGCGGAGTGTGGCTCGACGACTGAACCGCGGCAGCGGGTCAGGAGCCGAAGGTGGCCCCGGGGCAGATTGTGTGAAAAGAAAGTCAGGCGGAGGAAGAGCAGCAGCAAGATGGAGAGTACCGGTCAGGTTTGGTCTGATCTGATCTGGTCTGGTCTGGTCTGGTCTGGTCTGGTCTGGTCTGGTCTGGTCAGGTCAGGACTGAGATTCGCCCTTCTCTTTTCTGTACTGAACAACGCAGTACCAGGCCGAAGCCAGGAAAGCAAAAACGGTGATCAACCCGCGTAATTCGTCGCCCGGCTCTTTCCCCTTCAGCATCAGCGTTATGATGATGCCGGCAACGATAATCCACGCAATGCCACTCCAGAGGCGCAGCTTATCCGCCACGACATTAATCAGAACAAAAGCAACGGCCAGGATAGCCCCCCACAGAGCCGGAACAGGCTGAAACGGAATAAAAAACAGGTTAATACCGGTTAAAAGCGTCACGGCAGCAAACATCAGAGACATACGCATAAAATTTCCTCCCTGGACACACTGACGATAAGAATCACTTCTGCTGCTCATCTCCGGGTTTATTATATTCGGGCGCATTTGCGCGCGGCAGCTGCTGACTGTTCAGTCGATGTACGCGGAGCCGTTCATGGAAATATTCGCGCAGGTGTTCAGGCTGTTCCCGTTCAACAAGTTCCGGCACGACGGGCTTGTTCATGCGCTCCTGCCAGGCAACAGCAGCAGCCACCTTATCGACGGCAACTTTATCCTGCTCCTCCTTTGAAAAAGAGGCGATATTCCACTTTGACATATGCTTTACCGGTCTGCTTTACAGGAAGATATCCCTGATAATACGCGAATTCCGGGGCAACAGCGACTGACAACGGAGAGGAGAGTGCGCGGCGCCGGAGGCGCGGCGACGTCTCTCTCCGGCAGGCGCAGCCTGCCCGGGTTTTCGCGCGGCCGGAAGCGGCAGAGGTTCCCCCCTGCCCTGTGATTTATCGTGCCTTTCCCCCCTGAAGAATGAAATGGCCGCCAATATAGACGGCGCACTGACAGGTCATGTATTCGCAGATTTCATCCATCACCTGCGCAGTGGTCAGTTCCCGCTGACCGGCATCGCGGCGGCGGGCATTAATCAGGGCTTTGTACTGTCGCAGGATATCGCGGCTTTGTGGTGCAAGTTTCATGTGCTTTCTCCTTAACCGGCGGGCTTCCCCGCCGGATAGTCATCAGTTGCTGAATACATAGCCTTCATGGAAGACATAGCCGCTGCTGAACAGATCCCGCGCGTAAGCCTCATAATCGAAATAGACGCGCAGGGATTCAGGCACCTCGTTTAACAGGCCGTGATCCTCCACAAAGCCATAAGCAAAATCCTCCTCGCTTTCAGCCTCGCCACAATACGCCTCATCAAAGGCGTCATAGTCGCACTCGCCGGTATAGTCCGCCCAGGCCACAAACGCGGCAGCGCGTCCTTCGTCCTGCGCCTGCCGGAATGCCTCGATAAACGCCCACTTAACAGAGGATTCAGAGGCAAACTGAGACGGGATCCCTTCCCAGTCCTGAAACATAAACTCGGGGTCATCCTCGGCGGCATGCAACGCCCGGCAGGCGTCATAAAATTCGTCTTCGTCGTCGAAGTCGGTTAAATCAAACCATTTGCCAAAAATACTGCCGCCGTTGTACTGGTGATATGTGCCCACGTAGACGGCCGGAACGGTTACTGATGAAGTCATTTTTGTCTCCCTGCGGGGCGGTGTAACCGCCCCGGTCGTTAATCAGTCCAGCGCGGCGTAAATAGCACTGCATTCGGGGTGAAAGGTGATGTGATTCCAGAGCTGGGCATCACGCAGCATATAAAGGCGAGTCAGCGCCGGGTTACTGCTGTCATGATGGGCCGCCAGACGGCGATTAATCGCCAGGCTGGTCAGAATAATGCCCGCCGCGTCGGCGCTGACAGTGCGATCAAACCAGTTTTCGCTACTGACCAGATGTACCCGGCCACAATCCGGCATCATGTAGCCGCCCCCCTCCGGCAGGCGAATAAAATGCCAGAAGCCGCCCTCATATTCGGGCATCCATTTTTTGGCCAGAGCGTACACCTGTAATTCCGCGAGCATGAAATCCGTGCCGAACAGGTACGGCATAAAAGACAGGCGGTCGGACTCCTCAACATTCAGGACCGGGCATGTATTCACATACTGCATGGATAAACCTCCGTAATCACATAGACTGCGGCACCGGGTTGTGCCGTGCCGACACGACAGCCCGGCGAAAAGCGGAAGATGCAGGGGCGACACCGGAGGCCGCAGCGCAGATATAGCGCGAAGCTGGTCTGGACGGTTTTCGAGCGAAACCTGAGCGAGAAAACGACGGGAAGAACGGCGAGCATCATAAAAAACCTGCGACCGGGCGAGGATGGCGGCGTCAGCGCACCCTTGCATCTGCAGCGGCCGGGCTAAAGTGAAGGCACGGCACTACCCGTCGCGATGCAGGAGGTTGAATACAGGGTTTCTCTCCCCCGTTTTTCGACCACCGGGAGAAAAGCGGAAGCAGATGTCGCAACGCGACAGACGCAGTAATAAGGCCACGGACCGGAGGGATGGGGCCGGGTGAAGCGGAGCCGGCGGCAACGGCAAGCCGGCGACTGCCTTATCCGGGGATGGCGGCGCCAGCGAACTCCAGCCTCTGCGGCTGCCGGGCTAAAGTGAAGGCACGGCACAGCCAGCACACGGCACGGCGATAACAGAGGGTTGTGTTCACCCAAAAGGCCCGGAAACCGGGCCGGGTGGACGCGGAGCCGGCACGGCGACATCCTTATCGCACCACACCTCCTGTGCCGGCAGGCTGACAAGGGAGGGTCCCCCTCCCCTGACGCTCCGGGCTGTCACTCCTGAGTTCTGCTGGCGCGGGCCTCTCTCACCATTTCCCTTAAAACCCGGCGATCAAACCAGCGCCGGACCGGAGTGTCCGTAAAACGCAGCTGATCAGCGATAACCCCTGCGCTCCTGATAGTTTCCTCCCGCTCGTTAACCAGGGTGAGCAGGACCGGGCAGAATCGCGCATCGCGAATCAGAATGGCATCGAGGACCTGATCCAGCCTGTCGGTTTCGTCTTCGTCCAGGCAGTTATCATGATCATACTCCACGGCCAGCAAGCGCCAGTCACCGATCCGCCTGTCCATCAGACGGGGATTGACGGACGGCGTAAGCGCGGCGGCGATGCGCTTCGTATCCCGGTGGACGATTTCCGATATCTGCGTGAGGGAGGCTTTCAGGAAGGCCAGCAGATCGTCACATTCCGCCGCTGTCAGCCACTCCTGAGCGTAAGGCAGGCGGATAACCTGACAGTCAGCCAGCCGCTCCGGATGCGGATATGCCTGCACCGGAAAGAGATGCAGACGAGCCGGGGTTCCCGCCAGCCGCCGGGCGCTGGCGAGCAACAACGCTGCCCGGCCATACGTCAGCGGCTGACAAAGCTGTTCCGTAAGCGTGAGGATTTCCACGCCACTGAGAGAGCCGCAGGCGGCAAGCCAGCCGGGTACGGTTTCGGGGGCGACGGGCGCCATATCAACAGTGTCGGGCCAGCCAGCCTGGCGCAGCATCCGGTCGCCGTGACGCAGAATAAGCGTGTTAAGGGTTTCTTTTTTCATCATTATCGTCTCTGTCCGGGTTATATCACCCCGCCGCGTGGCGGGGCGATCTGCTGTCAGCTTTTCAGTAATGCCCGCACTTTTGCTGTATCCGCCAGGCGGCGCATTACGCTTTCCGGCACCGGGAGATTGCGATCCCGTGCGGTCCATTCCCTGTCCCACAATGCCTGTTCGGCGGTAATCAGCAGGGTTTCAAGCAGGTCAACCGGCACAGTCACCCTCTGCCCGTTCTCTTTCACCTGGTCTATCAGTGCCATCACCAGGCCGGCTGACACGCCCGACTCAAGCCGTTGTTCTTCCGGTATAGTGTCCATGCGTTCCAGTACTGCCCTTACGTCATGTTCTGAAAAGGAATATTCCATCCCGTCAGCCAGTGCTTCAATATCCGCCGGGGTCCAGATAATCAGGTTCAGCGGGGTTTCTGCGGGATATTGCTCATTCAGCATCCTGCAAAGATCTTCACGGGTTCCGTACATGTTCTCTCCTCAATCCAGAAAGCTTTCATCGAGCATCAGTGCAATATTGAACGCCTCATCCATCAGGACGCTGAGACGTCGCAGACTGATACCGGCAAGCCGTTCCGCCAGTCCGTCGTACCGGTAGTGGTACGTGTCTTCCAGCACTTTCAGGGTGGTTTTCAGGTCGCAAAGATTGTTCGCCAGCCCGGCCATATCGCGGCGCAGGGCTTCGTGTCCGTCGTAATTCATTACGCGGCCTCCGGAAGCCATTCATCGTTCGCCGCCGGGGTATTTACGGCCCGGTGCATGGCGGCCAGTCGTTCGGTTCCGGCCCGGTGGTACTGCGCCAGCATTTCGATGCCGATATAGCGGCGTCCGGCACGGTATGCAGCGACGCAGGTCGAACCGCTTCCGGCAAACGGGTCGAGAACAATCGCGCCCGGAGCGCTGAATGACTCAATCAGCGGCTGTAGCGCCTCCACTGGTTTCTGCGTCGGATGCAGGGTATTACCGGTATACGGGAAGGGCAGCACATCCGGCAGCGGTTTAAGGGGCGGCACGGGGCGGCCTTTGGCAAGGACATAAGCCCCTTCATGGCAGTAGTCCACAAATCCGCGTCGGGCCCTGGCGTTACGACGGTTGGAGGCATAGTTTTTGGTGAACACAAGCTGGCCCACGGCATAGAATCCTGCCGCCTTCCACGCGGCCATAAAGCGGTCCACACGGTTCCAGCCGTAGAAGCTCACCATCAGCGCGTCTTTTTTAAGGACGCGGTACATCTCCAGCGTGGCCGGTTGCAGCCATTCGTCCGTCACATCCCCGGCAATCTGTCTGCCCTGACGGTCCTTAAAACCGACGAGGTAAGGCGGATCGGTCACAATAAGGTCCACGGCACGGTCGGGGAATCCGCGCATCACATCAATACAGTTCCCGAGAATGAATCTGGACATGGCAGCACTCCTGTAGTCTGAGGGGGCAGGAGGCATCACCGCGATACCGTTCCCTGCCGCACGCTGCCTGTTCATCGCGTCCGGTCACGGGTCAGGCCGACCGTGGAATACCGCAGCCGTCCGTCTTTTGGACGGCAAGGATATGCCGCGAAAGCGGCTTGAAGGGCGTTCCTTAAAAGGGCGAGGGACTGGCGTACACTCTCAACGACGCCGGGCCGGAGCGGAAAAACCGCCCGTCCCGTACCAGACCGGACGCGAGACACTGGCAGCGGGCGGCAGGCTGGCGTTAACTCCAGGCGAACGGGGAATTACCGGCATACCTGTCCACAAATCCGGGGCTTAAAATTGTGGATAACCTGAAGGCAAACGACGGAGAAGCGCGGGAGAACAGACGCCACCACGTCTGTTCTTTTTTTGAACAACCGGAAAGTTTGTATCAGCGGTTCAGGGATTTATCCCCGGCCAGGGACAGGCCAATATAGACGCCCGCCCCCCAGATGACCTGCGACAAAATGAAAACCCACTGCGGAACGTCGAAAACCAGAAGCGGAAGCAGACATACCGTCACAATGCCAATCAGCCGGCTGCCAAATTTTCTTCGCACCGGTTCACTGCTGTCGACGGGAATGCGGGCGAGACGGAGAACATTTCTGAATCCTGGTGACATGAGAACCGCCCTGGGATGCCAGTCATTTGAAATCGGTGTAGTAGTGGATGTGATTCGTACTGTTAGTCGCCGAATGCACGCCGCATATTTTTCTTTATTTCCCGGGTATCCGACCCGGACACCGGCGCGGCAGATGCTGCCGGCGTATCCGGTACTGCAGCTGCAGCCCTGTTCACGTCAGCGGTGCCGGCCATCTGCTGAACCAGTGCCTGCAGCTCACTGACCGAGGTGGGCGGTACCGGCATACTGGCCAGCAGGCGCGGCAGTTCAGGCGCCGTCGTGTGGAGGGCAAGACCGGTGATAATCAGGTTTCTCAGCAGATCCCCACGCAGACGGGATGACGCTTCCGTCAGCACACTTTCCACCCGTTCCCCACTCCGGCCATTCTGAAGCGTCAGGGTGTAACGCCGGCGCTGGTATTCCGTCTCCGGTGACACGGGCAGAGCAGCCCCACCATTTTCGGGCTCATCCGGAAGGCCGGTGAGTGAGGACCAGGTTCCGGAGACCAGGGCCATCACGGCGCAAAGGCGGACAGCGCTTAGCTGCCCGGCAAAGAACACCGGGATCAGCGCCGGTAAACGGGCATCCACCTGGTATACCACCGCCCCGGCGGTGGCGGCGGTACGGATGAACTCACCGCGCAGGGGCTGTGAGATGGTGCTGATGGTTGCCATCGCCGCGATGTCGGTGCGATCGTCGCTGTGCAGATAGAAAGAATACTGGCCGTCCGGCACGTTTAGTCCTCTTTATTGTAAAGGGCAATCTCCCTGGCCAGCGCCATCTGCGGATCGCCTATAACCTCGATACGGTCATGAGCCAGAGGCCAGGCCTGACGGATAGCTTCTTCTATGAGGGAAGCCCCTCCCCCGACCAGGAATACCCGGTTAACGTTCCTGAAGGCCGTCAGCTCACTGGTGACACGCGCCCCCAGGGAAGTGATTGCCTCTGTTATTTTGTTCCGAACCTCGTCAATTTTACCGGCATCGTTGATCACACGCTGCAGATACTGACGATCATTGCGGTTGCGGATGACAGTGTCAGCGATGAGGGCGCTGGTTTCGCTGTCTGCCGCACGCAGCGCGCCTGCAGCTGCGCGGGTGACCTGTGACACACCGACAGACGGATTACCGTGCACCGCACTGATATCATCAAACTGGCCGACAATCACACCGGCATCGAGCGTGGTACCACCGAGATCGATAATCAGGGTGGTCTCAGCGGGGCCGGGTTTCAGCTCCGCGAGACGGGAGAACGCCGCCGGTAGTGATTCCGGCATCACCTTCACGTCCGTTACGGTAAATGCCCTGCCCTTATTCAGAACCAGCTCACGCATCAGGTTTTCCCGTTTGCGTCGTATGTTCTCCTCGTTCCGCTGGCAGTCCCCGTCGTAATACTCACTCAGGGGCAGCGTCACGGTCAGGCTCACCGGCTGCGGCTCCAGTCCGCTGTTCAGCAGCGCATGATGCACGGCCAGCAGGTTGAGATCACCGTACTGATATTCCACGTTTGTTGTCGGGATGGCATCCCGACTGACGCTGTCCCAGGTGTATTTCAGCGTCCCCACCTGATAGTTGAACGTTGCCGCACTGAATTCCGCCACTTTCCAGCCATGCCGGAAGGAGTTCGCAGAAACCCGGGTCTGAAGCTCATCGCCTTCAAACCATGCCAGCTTAACATTAGTTGAACCATCATCGCAGTAAATATTCATCAATATGCTCCGTTAGTTACACTCAATTTGATACCAATTATAAGAGCAAAATGAAAAAAACAAAGTAATATTTCTCAATATGAGCAATATAAAAATATCAAAATGATTAATATAAGCATTTTGAACACCTTTATTTACTCAAAATGTTCTTAAGGCATGCGATCTGGATTATCGTCACGCTGTTAAATATACTGTATGCATAACCAGTAAAAATTAGAGTGTCAGGAGGAAAGATGAAACTACAACTTTTCAGCACCGGGAAAGAACTCCCGCCACAGGCCCATCCATTGTTTGCCGATCTGGCCAGCTGCGGTTTTCCCAGCCCTGCTGCTGACTATGTCGAGTCCGATCTGGATCTCCATGATTACTGCATACGGCATCCGAGCGCGACGTACTACCTGCGTGCCAGCGGAGACAGCATGGCCGACGGCAGTCTGTACAATGGCGATCTGCTGGTTGTGGACAGTGCTGAAAAGCCGCGGCACGGCGATATCGTTGTCGCCAGCGTACAGGGGGAGTTTACGGTGAAACGGCTTCTGCTGACGCCGCGACTGACGCTGCAGCCCATGAATGCCTCCTGGTCGCCGATTTATCCTGATCCCGACGAGCTGGATATCTTTGGCGTTGTCACGCATATCATCCACCGCCCGAGGGAGATGTACTGATGTTTGCCCTGGCCGATGTGAACAGCTTCTATGCCAGCTGTGAACGTGTTTTCCGCCCGGATTTGAAAGGAAAGCCGATAGTCGTCCTGAGCAACAACGACGGGAACGTAATCGCTCGCAGTGCCGAGGCGAAGCCCTGGATCAAAATGGGAACTCCGTGGTTTCAGATAAAAAACGAAAGGTACCCGGAAAAAATATATGCGTTTTCAAGTAATTATGAACTTTACGCCTCGATGTCGGCGCGCGTGATGAACTGCCTGGAGGAACTGGCCCCCAGGGTGGAACAGTATTCCATTGATGAGATGTTCCTCGACCTGACCGGCGTGGAGCACTGTATGGGGCTTGAGGACTTCGGCCGGCAGCTGCGTCAGCACGTGTATGACTGTACCCGCCTGACCATTGGCGTGGGCGCCGGACCAACGAAAACCCTCGCAAAATCAGCCCAGTGGGCCTCAAAAGAGTGGAAACAGTTTCGTGGCGTACTCGCGCTGACCAGGGGAAATCCGCAAAGGACGCGGAAACTGCTTTCACTGCAGCCGGTTGAAGAAATCTGGGGGGTGGGTAACCGTATTGCACGCAAGCTAAATGTGCTGGGCATAAAAACCGCGCTCGATCTGGCTCTGACGAACCCGGCCTTCATCCGCAAAAATTTTTCTGTGGTCCTTGAGCGAACGGTACGGGAACTGAACGGGGAAAGCTGCCTTTCGCTTGAGGAAGCCCCTCCGACGAAACAGCAAATTGTCTGCAGCCGCAGTTTTGGCGTGAAGATCACGGAGTACGAGTCACTCCGTCAGGCTATCTGTCAGCACGCAGAGCGGGCCTCTGAAAAACTGCGTAAAGAGCACCAGTATTGCCGGCATATTTCCGTTTTCATCAAAACGTCTCCGTTCGCCATTAAAGAGCCTTACTACGGCAACGTGGCTACGGAAAAACTGCTTACGCCCACTCAGGACACCAGGGACATCATTGCAGCCGCCACAATGGCTCTGGAGCGTATCTGGAGGGATGGGCACCGGTATGCCAAAGCCGGAGTTATGCTGAATGACTTCACCGGCTCCGGCGTTTCGCAGCTGCAGCTGTTTGACGAACGCCCGCCACGCCCTCACAGTGCTGAGCTGATGAGGGTTCTGGACGGGATCAACAACTCAGGGCTGGGTAAAGTATGGTTTGCCGGTAGAGGAATTGCGCCATCCTGGCAAATGAAACGCGATATGCTCTCCCCTGCGTACACCACTCGCTGGAGAGATATCCCCGTTGCGAGGATCGGTTAAATTTTGCCTTTCAGAGAGAGCCAGCAGTGCTCGCCGCAGCCGAACGACAGGGCGAAGCCCGCGAGTGAGCGAGGAAGCACCAGGGGAGCTGAAGCCTTTTAAAGCACCTTACGCACTTAAGTTCTATAGATTCCATAATGAGTTATCCACATATCCTTTGAGTAGATCCAATAACTTACCCTTAGTTATCCAAATAGATCCAAACTGATCCCTTTAGCGGCAAAACCTTTGTTTACGGGCTTCGTAGCGATTTCAGGTGTGTCGTAGTGGGAAAAAGGTGTTCTGAAGCGGGAAAAAGGTGTGTCAAAACGGGGTAAGGGTGGGTAGAATCGGGAAGAAAGGTGTGTCGAAACGGGAAATAGTTAATATTTAGGCACATATCGATCATATGCTATGAATGGATATAACTATATGAATGAGAATGTTTATATCGGCGAGGTTATAGGTCCAGATTGTGAAAGTGTTAACAATAAACTCACCGTCACAAGTAAGGCCACAGTTCAGCCTGTAGCCCTGATGAGATTAAATGTTTTTGTTCCTTCAAGCAGGCCTGCAAAGGGCACCAGAACATCAATCGATGCGACCTCTGTTCTCAAGGATCTGGAATTCTCAAGGCGGGAGGGGTACGACGATATTCGTATAACCGGTGAACGGTTGAGTATGGCCATCGACTTCAAGGTATGGGTCGGTATCATAGAAGCTTTCAGTAAGTACGGTTTAAAAACCAACAGCATTAAGCTTACTTTTCATGAGTTTGCTGGAATGTGCCGCTTTGAGTCTAAGAGATTCGATTCCCGTCTTAGAAAAAGTATTTCAGAAGCTTTGACCAGGATACGTGGCAAGACCATTACCTTTACCCGTAGCGACTCAGAGGGCCTTCAAAAAGTTTCCGTAACAGGTTTGCTTAAGACAGGTGAACTGGATTTTGCAAACGACCAGGTGGAACTTGAAGCTGATCAGCGACTATGGGAACTCTACCAAACTGATTACACTGTTCTGCTACGACATAAACCGATAAACGCTTTAACCCGAAAGGAAGCAGCTCAGGCCCTGTATACTTTCATCGAAAGCCTGCCTACGAACCCAGTCCCCATATCTTTCAAACGAATACGAGACAGGCTCTCATTGCTCTCTCCGGTAAAGGAACAGAACCGTATCATTAAACTGGCCCTCAAGCAGTTGCAGGATATTGGGTACCTTGACCACAGCATCACCAAAAAAGGTAAAGAGACTTTCATTCTGATCCACCGTCGCTCAGCAAATCTGAAACCAGGAACAGCTGTATAAGGTGTGTCAAAACGGGAAAGCAACGCGATTAAGGTGTGTTGAAACGGGAGGTCTCTTCTTAAACATCTTGATAGGTGTGTTGTAGGGGGAAGCCTCGCCTTAAACGTCTTAATAGGTGTGTTGTAGCGGGATGAGAACCTGTTAAATGTGTGTTTTTATCTGTATATACTTACGCACCTTCCCACTTCAACACACCTTTTTGGATAGAAGTGAGAAGCTATCCCGCTTCTCACCACCTTTTACCAAATTTGTCTCACCGACTCCCCACTTCGACACACCGAAGATTCAAAGGCTTCCCACTACGCCCCACTTTTTGCTTCACGCGGTCATAACTGGTTGATACTACCCTCCCTAAAGGTAGCCTGGAGTTGAAAGCCGCATTATGTGGTTCTATGGGGATTTCGGATAAAGGCACCACTTTGCCATCTTGTTATCTTGTTATCTTGTTATCTTGCTATCTTGCTATCTTGCTATCTTGTTATATTGTTATCTTGTTATCCTAACATCTTACTAATTTGTTAAGATACAAAAACAATTCAGTTATAAATCACACAGTTAACAACTTAACAAGATATTAACTTAATAAAGAAATTGCAATATTGTCGCCTGTTTGGCAATATTAAGTTGTTAACTTAACAACTTAATATGAGGCTATGATGATAATAGTATTGGGTAGTCAAAAGGGTGGGGTTGGTAAAAGTACACTGGCGGTATCTATAGCTGCGTATCTGATGTCACTGGGCAATAGAGTGATCATTGTCGACGCAGATGACCAGAAATCTGTATTGACCTGGTACAACAATCGTCCTGAAGATCTTCCCCATATTCCGGTTACTGGCGCAACAGGCAACATCAAAGCCATGCTAAAGGAACACGAGAAATCTTATGACTTTGTCATCGCAGACTGTGCTGGCCGCGACAGTGCAGAAATGCGTAGTGGGTTGATGGCCGCTGACGTATTCATTTCTCCGTTGCGGCCTTCTCAGATGGACCTGGATGTAGTGCCTCATACATGCTCTGTTTTTACAGCAGCAAAAGATTTTAATGAGGACGTCCGGGGATATCTCGTTTTAAACATGACGCCCACGAACATGTTTGTCAATGAAGCAAATCAGGCAGCTGACGTACTCAAGGATTATCCTGAAATGCGTCTGGCTAGTTCCCGAGTTTGTGATCGAAAAGCGCATCGAGATGCCTGGGCAGAATCAATGACAATTTTTGAAACGCAAAATGACAAAGCACAACAAGAAATCGAATCGTTAGTTAAAGAGGTTATTCTGTGAGAAATAGAGCAAATACTCCATCTCGTGATGAGGCAGCGTTTATTAACGGTGGTACTGCTGGTATTGATAATACCAAAGTGACTTCAGAGAGACCATTGGCTGTAAGTAAAGCAAAACCAGTGAGCATTTCCTTTTTTGAAGAAAACTTAAAAGACATTGATGATCTTATAACGGGTGAAATGATTTCAGGTAAAAGCAGAGTGAATCGTTCTGACGTAGTCAGGGCAGCGGTAGAGGCACTAAAAAGTTTATCAAAAACAGAGATATCCAGATTAATCGCAGAAGCGAAACAACGATAATATCTTGTTATCTTGTTATCTTGTTATCTTGTTATCTTGTTATCTTGTTATCTTGTTATCTTGTTCAGGGTGGTAACACCTTTTATATCGAGGCAACAACTTCGCGATAGTGAAAATTTGCGGATGGCCTCAGTCCTATACATAAGGGGATATACATGAATTCAAATACTACAATCGCCTTACATTTTTCGCTTGCATTACTATTTACGTTGCTATCAGTGGCTGGTAGCAACCATGATTTAGCAGGAGTTGTATCTCAATTATTCCTTATTTTCATGGCTGCATTTTTTTTCTTTAGGGCAATGAGGGCCTTTCTGAACATAATTAATGTGATTGAAAGCTGTAAAAAGTGAGGCTGGATAAGCCCCCATTAAGCTTGGACTGTTTCCCACACAAGAACTACTTTAGGTCGAAACCTGGGGTATTACCCATAGTTGACCTATGTAGATTGGTTTGGGGTTAACTTTTTTATCAACGCAACAGCTTCAGCTTCCGGCATAGCAAACTGCACCCGGTGCCGTGCCGCGACATCGAGCGCAAACACCTTCGTATAGACCTCCGTGGAACTGATCGATTTGTGGCCCATCAGGCTCTGCAAAACCTTCAGAGGTATGCCGGCGTACAGCATATGCATCGCGTAGGAGTGACGGAACGTATGGGGGGTAACCGGTACTGAGAACGTCACCCCGTCGGCCGCTGCGGCCTCCACCGCTTCGCTAAGCCAGGTGCGCACGGTACGGTCTGTGATCTCCCAGATACGTGCCTTCTCCATTCTGCCGGTGCGCTTGTTTCGTCTTTCCAGCGGAATTTTCAGGGTGGCCACCATCATCTGCAGCTGGCTGACATAGTGGTGATCGGAAAGGGGAACCAGACGATGGACCTGACTGCCTGCGGGGGCACGACCTGCCGTCCTGGCCGCTTTCTCGGTGCGCTGCTTGAGCGTGGCCAGCTGCACGAACGGATACGGCGGCACCAGCGAAAAATCCCCCCGGGTCAGCGCGAGCGCTTCATTAATGCGCGCGCCGGTGTTCCACAGCGTCGCCAGCAGCATCTTGCGGTGAAGATCCGGCACGTAATGGAGCAGGGCGCTGACTTCCGGCGCCAGCAGGTATTTCGGCAGTTCATCCTGCACGAGCGCCATCTGGCGCAGGGCGAGGGCGGCAGGGTAATCGATGGCCACCGGGAGCAATGTTCCGGGAGATGCCGGAGATCCAACTGGAACCAGGTTATTCATAATTTCTGTTAATTTTTTTCTTTGCCGAGAATTTTCTTCGTAATATTACCGGAGTCAGGATGACTAACCAGCCAGCGACGGCCAGCCAGAAAACAGACGAAGTCACAAACAAAACTACCCCGTCAATGACGGTAGACACGATATTTTCGGGCACAGGTTTCACTCCTCTTCAGTGGGTGGCTATGGAACGGGAACATTCATGACACCAACATCCAGTAGATAAAGCACAGAAAACCCATCCCCCATCCCCAGAACAGGATCTGGCCGCGGTATTTATCCCGCAGGTTAAAAAAGGGATGTGCCTGCAGGTCAACGAGCTCCTCACTTTGCGAGGCAAGCTCCCTTTCCAGCTCCAGGATTCTTTTCTGCGACTGAGCACACAGGGTAGCCAGCCGGATGACCCCGGTTGCCCGTTGCGCCACCTCCAGGTCTGAATCCCCGCTCTGCGGCAGAGACAGTTTTTCTGCCCGCAGCGGCAGGGCGTCACATTTCTCGTCCGGGAGCTGGCCCTCTTTCCTGTGCAACAGATGATAAAATGGACGATTCTTAAGTGAAGTAATTAACTGTTTTTGCGACCGTTTTTTGCCTTCGAGCTGCACGATTTTTTCCTGCAGCCCGCGATAACAGTCTTCCAGCCGGCGTACCGCGGATACCAGGGGCTCCACCCGGAGCGTTGAGCACCTGCCCCGTGGCAACTGCAGTTCGTCTGCCCGCAGCGGCATTGAGCTGGTTTCCCCCGCCGGGAACCGGAAACCCATTGCGTGCCACAGCCTGTCCCTCCGGATCTTGTTTTCTTCGTTTTCTTCATCAACCCGGGAAATTTCAATCGGCAAAACCAGGGTTGCTGGCGGAAGGCCTCTGGCCCAGAGAACAAACTGCTGCGTGATCCAGCTACCCAGGCCGAGTCCCTGCAGGCGGCGTTCCAGTCTGAACTCATCTGTAAACAGATGCAGGGCCTTCTGTTGAGGCCAGTAGATTGCAGTGAAAGTCTGAGTCTTCGTCAGTTCGGTATCGGCAAGGTACAGTGTCATTATGCAGGAGACCCGGTACAATCCGTCGGGAAAATGGTCAGAAGTTGGCCCCCACGATTCCTCCCTGCTCAGAATAACGACCAGATTTTCCTCCTGGCGGGTACTGTTATTTGTAATGATCTCCGGCAATGTCACGAGCCACATTGTTTTGTCGTCACCAGTCCGGGTAACACAGTCGGTCATGTTTTTTTCCCTAACAGTGAAGTGAACAATACACTTTAAAGACCTTATTGATGAGGCAGGCTTTCCACGGCGGAGCGCTGTGTTCAGACTGCGGCAGATGGTAGTCACCCGTGAGCACCCAGAAATCAGGCTGGCCTGATTGTTCTGCCACCATTCTGCCGTTTCGTTTGAGAATTTTTGGAGATCGCCATTTCTGACGCCTGCGGGCTGTCTCGATGGGGCTGTCCTCATTAAGGCCAGAATAAAGCCACAGCTCCTGGTGGCCATATACATCCTCAAGCTCCCGGACCACATCGTTAAATGAGCTAAATGTTGGTGTACCCATACCTCGCCTCAAAAATAGTATCCGGTTCAATAGTCATTCTTGCCAAACAGCTGAGGCAGTTCATCAAACAACATCACATGGCGGGTGCGCTTTCCCTTGAAAATGCGCCTCATCACTGGCGTGAAATCCGCAGGCTCCCAGCCATAGGGCCACGTATAGAAGATTCCGGCTTTCAGCGTGTTATCTGGTCGTTCAGGGCCAGCGACGATACGTCTTACCTCCGCGCTCAGGGCCTCACCGCGCAGGCCGTACTGTCCCAGGTAACGACGCAGCCGCGTTCTCGGCATCCGCGGATCGGATTTCACGTAAGCATTAATATCCATATGCTGCGTGGCGGTGATGATATTCATGCCGTACTTGCGCATGGTGCTGAAAGCGGTGGCCATCACGTCTGTCTCTGGTTCGCCATCAGTTCTGTTCATCTGGTTTCCTTTTACTGACTTAAGGGTGTTTGTGTGAACCGTTCGTTTAAGCTGACCCCGCGAAAGCCTGCAGGGCATCCGCTCCGGAGGGCAGTTCATGCTGAGGGTTAAGCTCTGCGGCAATGCTTCGTTTTGACATCCTCGATGTCTTTCAGGGCGGGGAGGCTGTCAAATTCCCCAGAACATCAGGTTTATCGCATTTTTGATGTCATTTTCCCGGTGGCTGAGATCGGCCACTTCCTCCCCGGTGACGGAGGACGTGACGCTGGCCATGTCCGTGGTCATCAGGCGGTAGCTTTCATCCCCGATGTGCACCACCGGATAGAGTTCACGGGAAACCTTATCCGACAGCAGCCGGGCGCTGGCCAGCGGGATCACCATCCGTCGCCCGGGGGTATCGATGATGTCACTCTGCACATCCACGAACAGACGATAGCGGCTCTCTCTTTTATAGGCATAAACCTTAAACTGCATCTCACCAGTCCCTGTTTTCGTCGGCGAATGAACCGTTCATCTCAATAAAGCGGGCAACCTCGGCCATCCCTTCCTGATTTTCAGCCTGCCAGCGTTCGGAACGCAGACGACGGGCCTCATTCTGCATGGCCCTGTTCACCAGGGCGGAGATATTGACGTCTGCGGATTTCAGTAACTGATAACTGTCGCTGTCTATGGTGACAGTGATGCGCTGCTTCATAATGCACTCCGGAATACATACTGATGATATGCATATCAGTATAGCGTAAGGATGCAGCTGACTCACGCCCGCCTGAAACATACTGTTATGTCGCCATTAATTTCACTTCGTGAAATTCACATACAAAATAATCACCTTAGAGATAACAAGCAGCCATACAGCCACGCCGTTAAATTACAGGACGGCCGTTCCGTCCGGATCCGACTTTTCGCGCTTTACGAAGTTTCCGGAAGTGTACCACGGTGAGAGAATAAGCAAAGCGGCGTTTTCCGGTGGTGAGCGGCCGGTCACGGGGGAGGGGAGGGACACAACATATAGCGTCATCCTCAGCTGGGAACACCGCTACATCTTGTGTTGCCGGGCCGCTGCGCGCCGGAGCCGTTCCGGCAGATCCGGAACTAGCTTTTTTCGGATCTGACCGGGAAAAGAGAGAATACAACATAGGTTCAACATATCCATATGCCGGGCATCTGCATAGGTGTGGCATACGCATATACTTACCATCTGCATATGCTATGACTATACATATGCTTTGCATCTGCATATACTGAACATAGTCATACAGGCCGGTCGGCCAGGAGGAAATGATGAGAACTGTATCCATTTTTAAAAACGGCAATAACCGCGCCATTCGTCTGCCCCGCGATCTGGATTTTGAGGGAGTGAGCGAGCTGGAGATCGTCCGGGAAGGGGACAGCATTATTTTGCGTCCCGTCCGGCCGACCTGGGGCTCGTTCGCGCAGTTCGAGAAGGCAGACCCGGACTTTATGGCGGAGCGCGAGGACGTTGTCAGCGACGAAGGACGATTTAACCTGTGAACAAGACCTATATGCTCGACACCTGTATCTGCTCGTTCATCATGCGCGAGCAGCCGGAAGCCGTCCTGAAGCGCCTGGAGCAGGCGGTGCTGCGCGGCCAGCGCATCGTTGTCTCGGCCATCACTTATTCTGAAATGCGCTTCGGGGCCACCGGCCCGAAGGCCTCCCCGCGCCACGTCGAGCTGGTCGACGCGTTCTGCGCCCGCCTCGATGCCATCCTGCCCTGGGATCGCGCTGCGGTGGACGCCACCACGGAGATTAAGGTGGCGCTGCGAATGGCCGGGACGCCGATCGGCCCGAACGACACGGCCATTGCCGGGCACGCCATCGCCGCCGGTGCCGTGCTGGTGACGAATAATACGCGGGAATTTGAGCGGGTACCGGGTCTTGTGCTGGAAGACTGGGTAAGATAACGCTGTAAAACAAAACAGGCGGTCTGGCGCAGCCGGACACTCTTTCAGTCAGCGGTATATAAAGGAATAAAAGATGCCTCTGATCACGCGGCTTATGCTGCAAAACTTTAAAAAGTTTCCGGAACTGGACCTGCGCTTCACTCATGACCGTAACATTCTGGTCGGGGACAATGAGTCCGGGAAAAGCACGATTCTGCTGGCCCTTGACCTTGTGCTGAGTGACAGCCGGCACCGGGTCGAGGCATTGGGTGTGGAATCGCTCCTGTCCCAGTCAGCAGTAAGGCAGTTTCAGGAAGGTGAGCGCCGCGCCGATCAGTTACCCGTGCTGACAGCTGACGTTTTCCTGAGTAATGGGGGAGATCCTGACCTGAACGGCAGGCAAAATCTGGCGGGTATCAATGCGGATGGTCTCAGAATGCGTATTGCACCAATGACGGAGGAATACGGCCAGGATATTCACAATGTACTACAGCAGGATCCCGATAATTTTCCCTATGAATACTATTCCGTGCGGTTCAGCACCTTCTCCGGTGGTCATTTCGCCAGCTTCAGACGCTATCTGCGCCATCTGCTCTTAGACAGTGCACGCATCGATAACGAGCACGCCGCACAGGAATATACGCGCACAGTTTACAGCGTCAATGTGCCGGTGGCCGATCGGTACCGGCTTGAAAACAGTTACCGGCAACAGAAAATGCACTTCTGCACCCGGCATCTGTCAGCCATAAACGACACGCTGGAAACGTATCAGTTTGGCGTGCGTTCCGGTGCTAAATCAGGGCTTGAGGCGAATCTGGACATTACCGAGGACGGTATTTCCATTCGTCACCGTGGAAAAGGAAGGCAGTGCTTCATCAAAACGGAGTTTGCGCTGCAGCGGCATCAGCAGCAGGGAGAGCTCCACGTACTGTTGCTTGAGGAGCCGGAAAATCATCTCAGCCATGTCAGTATGAAGAGGCTGGTTAATCAGCTTGCCACTGAACGGCAGACGCAGGTGTTTATTGCCACACACAGCAGCCATATCTCCTCCCGCCTCGATCTGCGTAAGGCAATCCTCCTCGGGTCTGCCCGGCCGGTACTGATGAATGAACTTTCCGCTGAGACTGCCGCCTTCTTCATGAAAGCACCGGATAATAACGTACTGGAATTTGCGCTGGCCAGACGTGTGCTGCTCGTGGAGGGGGATGCTGAGTTTATTCTGATCGAGGCCTTTTATCGCCGCCTGTATGGCAGGGCACCGGAGGAAGACGGAGTTCACATCATCGCTATCGGCGGAACGAGTTTCCGTCGTTATCTTGAACTGGCCCGTCTTCTGGAAAATCGCGTCGCGGCCCTTCGTGATAATGACGGCAACTATCAGCAAAACTGCGATGAACGCTATGCTGACGTGATTTGTTCCCGCTCCCGGGTATTTGCTGATCGCGATAACACCCGATCCACATTTGAAATCAGCCTGTATCAGGATAACGCTGATCTGTGTGATACGCTTTTCCGCGGACCCCGCCGGACACTCACGGTGCAGGAATACATGCTGGCCAATAAGGCAGAAGCAGCATTCCGGCTGTTACAGCTGCACGCCGGAGAGCTGACCGTACCTGATTATATTCAGGAGGCACTGGCATGGATAAGAGAGTGATATTTGCGGTTGCCGGCTCGGGCAAGACCACGCTGCTGATACGACGGTTGAGTGAGGACAGGAGGACGCTGCTCCTGACCTTCACCGTGAATAATGAAGCGCATCTGCGGGCACAGATTATCAGACGTTTTGGCTTTATCCCGGAAGGGATCAGGGTGATGACCTGGTTTGAGTTTCTGCACGGTTTTTGCTTCCGGCCTTTCCTGCAGGAGCAGCTGGCATCGCGTGGCCTGAGCTTCGACCAGCCCCCACCCAGAATACCGCGCACGAATGCCCGGCATTATCAGGATCCCGCCGGACGGCTGTATCACCGGAGGCTCGCACATTTACTGACAGCCCGGGGGTTGCTGCCGGATATCCGTATCCGGCTTGCCCGTTACTATGATGAACTGCTTGTCGATGAAGTCCAGGACTTTGCCGGACATGACTTTAATTTTCTGCTGGAGCTCTGCCGCGCGGAAATCACTGTGCTCTGTTGCGGCGATTTTTATCAGCATACCTTTGATACAAGCCATGACGGCAACGTTAATTCAACGCTGCACGACGACATCACGCGATATGAGGCCCGCTTCGACGCAGCAGGTTTCGCGGTTGACCGGGACACGCTCAACCGGACATGGCGTTGCTCAGCTTCAGTGTGCGAGTTTATCACCGGGCAACTGAACATCCGTATCGCTGCCCATGGGATACATGCCTCCCTGATTGAAACGATCGCAGATACAGAGCGCTCAGCCACCCTGCACGCCGATAATACGGTGATTAAGCTCTTCTATCGTGAACATCACCGTTACGGCTGCTATTCCATGAACTGGGGCGCCAGTAAAGGGCTCGATCACTTTCAGGATGTCTGCATTGTGATGGGATCCTCCCACTGGAAGCTTCTGACCCGTCAGGAACTGGCAACCCTTCCACCGTCGTCCCGTAACAGGCTGTACGTGGCATGCTCACGGGCGCGCGGCAACATTTATTTTGTTCCCGAAACTCATCTGCGCCGATTCCGAAACTGAGTTACCGACTTCTCAGTCGGGCACAAATCAGTAAAAAGCGAGGGTCATCGACGGGAATACCGGCTGGACAGGTGCGGTTCCGGTTCTCGCTTTCCGGAACCTGGCTAACAATATGTAACATTATCATTAAATACAATTATGCCAGTTATTTTTATTCGCAAAATGCTAATAATGTGGCATACACGCCAGTATGAAAACATGGTGATGCTACCAACTTGCTGATTTAGTGTATAATGGTGTTTTTGAGGTGCTCCCGTGGCTTCAGTCTCCGTCTGCTGTCCCTCCTGTTCCGCTACTGAAGGCGTGATGCGTAATGGCAAAAGTACTGCCGGGCATCAACGTTATCTCTGCTCTCACTGCCGTAAAACATGGCAGCTCACCTTCACTTATGCCGCTTCTCAGCCCGGTACACACCAGAAAATCATTGATATGGCTATGAACGGCGTCGGTTGCCGTGCCACCGCACGACTAATGGGCGTGGGCCTCAACACCATTTTGCGCCATTTAAAAAACTCAGGCCGCAGTCAGTAACCTCCCGGATACAGCCGGGCAGTGATGTCATTGTCTGTGCGGAGATGGACGAGCAATGGGGCTACGTCGGTGCAAAATCACGTCAGCGCTGGCTGTTTTACGCGTATGACAGGATACGCAGGGCGGTGGTAGCCCACGTTTTCGGTGAACGCACTATGGCCACACTGGAGCGTCTTCTGAGCCTGCTGTCAGTTTTTGACGTGGTGGTATGGATGACGGACGGCTGGCCGATGTATGAGTCACGTCTGAAGGGAAAACTGCACGTCATCAGTAAGCGTTACACGCAGCGAATTGAGCGACACAACCTGAATCTGAGACAGCATCTGGCAAGGCTGGGCAGGAAGTCCCTGTCGTTCTCAAAATCGGTGGAGCTGCATGACAAAGTCATCGGGCACTATCTGAACATAAAACACTATCAGTAAATTGGAGTCATTACCAACTTTTGCTGAGTTGAAGGATCAGATCACGTATCTTCCCGACAACGCAGACCGTTCCGTGGCAAAGCAAAAGTTCAAAATCACCAACTGGCCCACCTACAATAAAGCCCTCATCAACCGTGGCTCCATAACTTTCTGGCTGGATGATGAAGCTATTCAGGCCTGGTATGAGTCAGCAACACCTTCTTCACGAGGCAGACCTCAGCGCTATTCTGACCTTGCCATCACGACTGTGCTGGTCATTAAACGCGTATTCAGGCTGACCCTGCGCGCTGCGCAGGGCTTTATGGGGGCACCTCAGAAAACGGAATCTATGGTCACTCCCGTTTTTGCAACACCGATTTTGACGACAAGTTGGCTTGCTTGAATCTATCCGGCGTCTGAATGGGATTTTATTCCCGCGCCTCGATGAGTTCCGCGCCTGATGAACCTCCAGAAAATATACGGCTTCAATGAGCCTTTCCGTTTTACAGGTTCCTCAACAGGCCGGTGGGCCGTTAGTATCATCAATATCAGTATTCGCAAAACCAGATGAATGATTGTTTAAACTGGTGTATTTCTGCCTTTATGCTTCGTAAGTTTGCTGTCGCGCCGTCAGTGCCCAGGCTATTCTGGCCAGCTTGTTTGCCAGAGCACAGGTGACGACAAAGTTGCTTTTCCGACACAACAACTCCCTGACCCAGTCGGCCAACTTGCCAGACTGGTGTTCCAGTTTTTGTATGAATACCCTGGCACACTGAACCAACAAAGTTCGGATCTTTTTGTTGCCCCGCTTGCTAATCCCTAACAATGTCGTCCGACCTCCCGTGCTGTACTGTCGGGGTACCAGCCCTGTTGCCGCCGCAAAGTCACGGCTGCTGGCGTACTGCTTCCCGTCGCCAATCTCAGTTGAAATAGTACTGGCAGTCAGCGTTCCAACGCAGGGAATACTCAGCAAGCGCTGTCCAACCTCATCTTCGTCCAACTTTCGTTTCAACTGAGATTCCAGATCTTTAATCTGCTCAACAAGATAGTGATAATGCTGTTGTAATTTCAGCAGTAACTGGCTGAGATAAAGAGGCAAACTACTGTCCTCAAGAAGGGTACTCAGTCGACTAATAACGGCAGCACCTCGCGGAACGCTGATACCAAATTCCAGCAGAAAAGCATGCATCTGATTAGTTGTTTTCACCTTATCCTGAACCAGGGATTCACGGACACGATGCAGAGCTCGCATTGCCTGCTGAGATTCGGTTCTGGGCTGCACGAAACGCATAGATGGACGTGATGCTGCTTCACAGATAGCTTCAGCATCAACGAAGTCATTTTTGTTGCTTTTAACGAATGGGCGGACAAATTGCGGTGATATCAGCTTTGGAAAATGCCCTAACTCTTCCAGCTTGCGTGCCATAAAGTGAGAACCGCCACAGGCTTCCATCGCGATGGTTGTTGCCGGGCATGTCGCCAGAAATTCGATTAGCTTTGGTCGGGTGAATTTTTTACGGTAAACGGCCTTCCCACGATGATCCTGACAATGAATATGGAAAGAGTTCTTACCCAGATCGATACCAATAAGCGCAATGTTTTCCATGATGGTTCTCCGAATGAAAGCCTGTCCTCAGCATAGTACTGGGAAGGAGGGAGTGACCATCTCATTAAATAAAGCACGCTAAGGCATAGCTGACCTTGCCAGGCCTGCTTCGCCCTGTAGTGACGCGATCAACGGGCAGGAAACATTCCCCTTTCGTGCATGGCAGGCGCACACGAGTTCAGACAGCACGGTTTCCATGCGCGCCAAGTCGGCCATCTTCTCGCGCACGTCCTTGAGCTTGTGTTCGGCCAGGCTGCTGGCCTCCTCGCAGTGGGTGCCATCGTCGAGCCGCAACAGCTCGGCAATCTCGTCCAGACTGAACCCCAGCCGCTGTGCCGATTTCACGAATTTCACCCGAACCACGTCCGCCTCCCCATAGCGGCGGATGCTGCCGTAAGGCTT
Source organism: Klebsiella sp. P1954 (assembly GCF_018199955.1). Classification (NCBI taxonomy): domain Bacteria; kingdom Pseudomonadati; phylum Pseudomonadota; class Gammaproteobacteria; order Enterobacterales; family Enterobacteriaceae; genus Klebsiella; species Klebsiella sp. P1954. The sequence goes on from NZ_CP073374.1 coordinate 76,846, forward strand.
GTCCGGTTCCCGCAACAGGCCCTTGCGCTGATAGAAGCGGATTGTCTCCACGTTGACCCCGGCCGCCTTGGCAAAAACGCCAATGGTCAGGTTTTCCAAATTATTTTCCATATCGCTTGACTCCGTACATGAGTACGGAAGTAAGGTTACGCTATCCAATCCAAATTCAAAAGGGCCAACGTATGTCTGAACCACAAAACGGGCGCGGTGCGCTCTTCGCCGGCGGGCTGGCCGCCATTCTTGCATCGACCTGCTGCCTGGGGCCGCTAGTACTGGTCGCCCTGGGCTTCTCCGGTGCTTGGATCGGCAACCTGACGGTGCTGGAACCCTATCGACCGTTGTTCATCGGCGCGGCGCTAGTGGCGCTGTTCTTCGCCTGGAAGCGGATTTACCGGCCCGTGCAGGCATGCAAGCCAGGTGAGGTCTGCGCGATTCCGCAGGTGCGCGCCACCTACAAGCTGATTTTCTGGATCGTGGCCGTGCTGGTCCTGGTCGCGCTTGGATTTCCCTATGTCGTTCCATTTTTCTATTAACCAGGAGTTCATCATGAAGAAACTGTTTGCCTCCCTTGCCCTCGCCGCCGCTGTTGCCCCGGTGTGGGCCGCTACCCAGACCGTCACGCTAGCGGTTCCCGGCATGACTTGCGCCGCCTGCCCGATCACAGTCAAGAAAGCGCTCTCCAAGGTCGAAGGCGTGAGCAAGGTCGATGTGGGCTTCGAGAAGCGCGAGGCCGTCGTCACTTTTGACGACACCAAGGCCAGCGTACAGAAGCTGACCAAGGCCACCGCAGACGCCGGCTATCCGTCCAGCGTCAAGCAGTGAGCCAGCAAGCCAACGACAACAGCGAGAGCCGCTTCATGGGACTGATGACACGCATTGCCGATAAAACCGGCGCGCTCGGCAGCGTCGTTTCCGCGATGGGCTGCGCCGCCTGCTTTCCAGCCCTCGCCAGCTTCGGCGCGGCCATCGGGCTGGGCTTCTTGAGCCAGTACGAGGGACTGTTCATCAGCCGCCTGCTGCCGCTGTTTGCCGCGCTGGCCTTCCTGGCGAACGCGCTGGGTTGGTTCAGTCATCGGCAATGGCTGCGCAGTCTGCTCGGCATGATCGGCCCGGCCATCGTGTTTGCGGCCACGGTCTGGCTGCTCGGCAACTGGTGGACGGCGAACCTGATGTACGTCGGCCTGGCCTTGATGATTGGGGTGTCGATCTGGGACTTCGTGTCGCCGGCGCATCGCCGTTGCGGACCGGACGGCTGCGAACTCCCCGCCAAGCGCTTGTGAAAGACGGCTGACCGTGCGACACGGCGGCCCACACGAATAAGGAACGATGGTATGAGCACTCTCAAAATCACCGGCATGACTTGCGACTCGTGCGCAGTGCATGTCAAGGACGCCCTGGAGAAAGTGCCCGGCGTGCAATCAGCGGATGTCTCCTACGCCAAGGGCAGCGCCAAGCTCGCCATTGAGGTCGGCACGTCACCCGACGCGCTGACGGCCGCTGTAGCTGGACTCGGTTATCGGGCCACGCTGGCCGATGCCCCCTCAGTTTCGACGCCGGGCGGATTGCTCGACAAGATGCGCGATCTGCTGGGCAGAAACGACAAGACGGGTAGCAGCGGCGCATTGCATATCGCCGTCATCGGCAGCGGCGGGGCCGCGATGGCAGCGGCGCTGAAGGCCGTCGAGCAAGGCGCACGTGTCACGCTGATCGAGCGCGGCACCATCGGCGGCACCTGCGTCAATGTCGGTTGTGTGCCGTCCAAGATCATGATCCGCGCCGCCCATATCGCCCATCTGCGCCGGGAAAGCCCGTTCGATGGCGGCATCGCCGCTACCACGCCGACCATCCAGCGCACGGCGCTGCTGGCCCAGCAGCAGGCCCGCGTCGATGAACTGCGCCACGCCAAGTACGAAGGCATCTTGGAGGGCAATCCGGCGATCACTGTGCTGCACGGCTCCGCCCGCTTTAAGGACAATCGCAACCTGATCGTGCAACTCAACGACGGCGGCGAGCGCGTGGTGGCATTCGACCGCTGCCTGATCGCCACCGGCGCGAGCCCGGCCGTGCCGCCGATTCCCGGCCTGAAAGACACTCCGTACTGGACTTCCACTGAAGCGCTGGTCAGCGAGACGATTCCTAAGCGCCTGGCCGTGATTGGCTCATCAGTGGTGGCGCTGGAGCTGGCGCAGGCGTTCGCCCGACTCGGAGCGAAGGTGACGATCCTGGCTCGCAGCACGCTGTTCTTCCGCGAAGACCCAGCTATAGGCGAAGCCGTCACGGCCGCATTCCGCATGGAGGGCATCGAGGTGAGGGAACACACCCAGGCCAGCCAGGTCGCGTATATCAATGGTGAAGGGGACGGCGAATTCGTGCTCACCACGGCGCACGGCGAACTGCGCGCCGACAAGCTGCTGGTCGCCACCGGCCGCGCGCCCAACACACGCAAGCTGGCACTGGATGCGACGGGCGTCACGCTCACCCCGCAAGGCGCTATCGTCATCGACCCCGGCATGCGTACAAGCGTGGAACACATCTACGCCGCAGGCGACTGCACCGACCAGCCGCAGTTCGTCTATGTGGCGGCAGCGGCCGGCACTCGCGCCGCGATCAACATGACCGGCGGTGACGCGGCCCTGAACCTGACCGCGATGCCGGCCGTGGTGTTCACCGACCCGCAAGTGGCGACCGTAGGCTACAGCGAGGCGGAAGCGCACCATGACGGCATCAAAACTGATAGTCGCACGCTAACGCTGGACAACGTGCCGCGCGCGCTCGCCAACTTCGACACGCGCGGCTTCATCAAACTGGTGGTTGAAGAAGGCAGCGGACGACTGATCGGCGTGCAGGCAGTGGCCCCGGAAGCGGGCGAACTGATCCAGACGGCCGCACTGGCGATTCGCAACCGGATGACGGTGCAGGAACTGGCCGACCAGTTGTTCCCCTACCTGACGATGGTCGAAGGGTTGAAGCTCGCGGCGCAGACCTTCAACAAGGATGTGAAGCAGCTTTCCTGCTGCGCCGGGTGAGGACAAGGAGGTGTGCGATGAGCGCCTACACGGTATCGCAACTGGCCCATAACGCTGGGGTGAGCGTACATATCGTGCGCGACTACCTGGTGCGCGGCTTGTTACGGCCGGTGGCCTGCACCACGGGCGGCTACGGCGTGTTCGACGATGCGGCCTTGCAACGGCTGTGCTTCGTGCGCGCGGCCTTCGAGGCGGGTATCGGCCTGGATGCCCTGGCGCGGCTGTGCCGTGCGCTCGACGCAGCGGACGGCGCACAAGCCGCAGCGCAGCTTGCCGTGCTGCGCCAGTTGGTCGAGCGGCGGCGCGCGGCGTTGGCCCATCTGGACGCGCAACTGGCCTCCATGCCAGCCGAGCGGGCGCACGAGGAGGCATTGCCGTGAACGCCCCTGACAAACTGCCGCCCGAGACGCGCCAACCCGTTTCCGGCTACCTGTGGGGTGCGCTGGCCGTGTTGACCTGCCCCTGCCATCTGCCGATTCTCGCCGCCGTGCTGGCCGGGACGACCGCCGGTGCCTTCCTTGGCGAGCATTGGGGTGTTGCCGCGCTCGCGCTGACCGGCTTGTTCGTTCTGGCCGTAACGCGGCTGCTGCGCGCCTTCCGGGGCGGATCATGACGAGTTCGCAGCCCGCCGGATGGACGGCGGCCGAGTTGGCGCAGGCGGCGGCGCGCGGACAGCTTGACCTGCATTACCAGCCGCTGGTCGATCTGCGCGATCACCGGATCGCTGGCGCGGAAGCGTTGATGCGCTGGCGGCATCCGAGGCTTGGCCTGTTGCCGCCCGGCCAGTTCCTGCCGCTGGCCGAGTCGTTCGGCCTGATGCCGGAAATAGGCGCGTGGGTGCTGGGCGAGGCCTGTCGCCAGATGCACAAGTGGCAAGGACCGGCATGGCAACCGTTCCGTCTTGCCATCAATGTGTCCGCCAGCCAGGTTGGGCCAACGTTCGACGACGAGGTAAAGCGGGTGCTGGCCGATATGGCCCTGCCCGCCGAGCTTCTGGAGATCGAACTGACCGAATCGGTCGCATTCGGCAATCCAGCCCTGTTCGCCAGTTTCGACGCCTTGCGCGCCATCGGCGTGCGCTTCGCCGCCGACGACTTCGGCACCGGCTATTCCTGCCTGCAACATCTGAAATGCTGCCCCATCACCACATTGAAAATCGACCAATCCTTTGTCGCCAGGCTCCCGGATGATGCCCGTGACCAAACTATCGTGCGGGCGGTGATCCAGCTCGCGCACGGGCTGGGCATGGATGTCATTTTCAGAAGACGACTGCACCAGTTGATTGGGCGTAATGGCTGTTGTGCAGCCAGCTCCTGACAGTTCAATATCAGAAGTGATCTGCACCAATCTCGACTATGCTCAATACTCGTGTGCACCAAAGCGAGGTGAGCATGGCGACGGACACCCCACGGATTCCAGAACAAGGCGTGGCCACTCTGCCTGATGAGGCTTGGGAGCGTGCGCGCCGTCGTGCGGAGATCATCAGTCCGTTGGCGCAGTCGGAGACGGTCGGGCACGAAGCGGCCGATATGGCGGCTCAGGCGCTGGGCTTGTCTCGGCGCCAGGTATACGTTCTGATCCGGCGTGCCCGGCAAGGCAGCGGCCTCGTGACGGATCTGGTGCCCGGCCAGTCCGGTGGAGGTAAAGGTAAGGGGCGCTTGCCGGAACCGGTCGAGCGCGTCATCCACGAGCTACTGCAAAAGCGGTTCCTGACCAAGCAGAAGCGCAGCCTAGCGGCCTTTCACCGCGAAGTCACTCAGGTGTGCAAGGCTCAAAAACTGCGAGTGCCGGCGCGCAATACCGTGGCCTTACGGATCGCTAGCCTTGACCCGCGCAAGGTCATCCGCCGGCGGGAAGGCCAGGATGCCGCTCGTGACCTACAAGGTGTGGGCGGCGAGCCTCCTGCCGTGACCGCGCCGCTGGAGCAGGTGCAGATAGACCATACGGTCATCGACCTGATCGTGGTCGATGACCGCGACCGGCAACCTATTGGCCGCCCGTACCTGACCCTCGCCATCGACGTGTTCACCCGCTGCGTGCTCGGCATGGTCGTCACGCTGGAAGCGCCGTCTGCCGTTTCGGTTGGCCTGTGCCTCGTGCATGTCGCCTGCGACAAGCGCCCTTGGCTGGAAGGACTGAACGTGGAAATGGATTGGCAGATGAGCGGCAAGCCCTTGCTGCTCTACCTAGACAACGCGGCCGAGTTCAAGAGCGAGGCCCTGCGCCGGGGTTGCGAGCAGCATGGCATCCGGCTGGACTATCGCCCGCTGGGACAGCCGCACTATGGCGGCATCGTGGAACGGATCATCGGCACGGCGATGCAGATGATTCACGACGAACTGCCGGGAACGACCTTCTCCAACCCTGACCAGCGCGGCGACTACGATTCCGAAAACAAGGCCGCCCTGACGCTGCGCGAGCTAGAGCGCTGGCTCACATTGGCGGTCGGCACCTACCACGGTTCGGTGCACAACGGCCTGCTCCAACCGCCGGCCGCGCGCTGGGCCGAGGCCGTGGCGCGTGTCGGCGTACCGGCCGTCGTCACACGCGCTACTTCGTTCCTGGTCGATTTTCTGCCGATCCTCCGGCGCACGCTGACCCGCACCGGCTTTGTCATCGACCACATCCACTACTACGCCGATGGGCACTGTTGCAAATAGTCGGTGGTGATAAACTTATCATCCCCTTTTGCTGATGGAGCTGCACATGAACCCATTCAAAGGCCGGCATTTTCAGCGTGACATCATTCGGTGGGCCGTACGCTGGTACTGCAAATACGGCATCAGTTACCGTGAGCTGCAGGAGATGCTGGCTGAACGCGGAGTGAATGTCGATCACTCCACGATTTACCGCTGGGTTCAGCGTTATGCGCCTGAAATGGAAAAACGGCTGCGCTGGTACTGGCGTAACCCTTCCGATCTTTGCCCGTGGCACATGGATGAAACCTACGTGAAGGTCAATGGCCGCTGGGCGTATCTGTACCGGGCCGTCGACAGCCGGGGCCGCACTGTCGATTTTTATCTCTCCTCCCGTCGTAACAGCAAAGCTGCATACCGGTTTCTGGGTAAAATCCTCAACAACGTGAAGAAGTGGCAGATCCCGCGATTCATCAACACGGATAAAGCGCCCGCCTATGGTCGCGCGCTTGCTCTGCTCAAACGCGAAGGCCGGTGCCCGTCTGACGTTGAACACCGACAGATTAAGTACCGGAACAACGTGATTGAATGCGATCATGGCAAACTGAAACGGATAATCGGCGCCACGCTGGGATTTAAATCCATGAAGACGGCTTACGCCACCATCAAAGGTATTGAGGTGATGCGTGCACTACGCAAAGGCCAGGCCTCAGCATTTTATTATGGTGATCCCCTGGGCGAAATGCGCCTGGTAAGCAGAGTTTTTGAAATGTAAGGCCTTTGAATAAGACAAAAGGCTGCCTCATCGCTAACTTTGCAACAGTGCCTCTTTACCGACAAGGCATCCGGCAGTTCAACAGATCGGGAAGGGCTGGATTTGCTGAGGATGAAGGTGGAGGAAGGTGATGTCATTCTGGTGAAGAAGCTCGACCGTCTTGGCCGCGACACCGCCGACATGATCCAACTGATAAAAGAGTTTGATGCTCAGGGTGTCGCGGTTCGGTTTATTGACGACGGGATCAGTACCGACGGTGATATGGGGCAAATGGTGGTCACCATCCTGTCGGCTGTGGCACAAGCTGAACGCCGGAGGATCCTAGAGCGCACGAATGAGGGCCGACAGGAAGCAAAGCTGAAAGGAATCAAATTTGGCCGCAGGCGTACCGTGGACAGGAACGTCGTGCTGACGCTTCATCAGAAGGGCACTGGTGCAACGGAAATTGCTCATCAGCTCAGTATTGCCCGCTCCACGGTTTATAAAATTCTTGAAGACGAAAGGGCCTCGTGATACGCCTATTTTTATAGGTGTCTGGACTCGTGGGATCATGTACCCATGCGTAGCTGGCCGCTCTTCAAGGCCAGACACGTTTTGCGTACACTGTTCCAATCCGACTCTTCACTGGCAACTCGATGACCCAGGCACTGCACAGCCAAGCCCGTACTACCCACCTGATCCGTGAGGAAATCAGGAACTCGACGCTCCCGCAGGCCGAACTGGCCAGGATGTACAACGTCACCCGCCAAACCATCCGAAAGTGGCAAAACCGCGAGTCTCCTGAAGACAAGTCGCATGCGCCGAACAAGATGTACACGACGCTCACGCCCGAGCAGGAGCTCATCGTGGTGGAGCTGCGCAAGACGTTGCTGCTGCCCACGGACGACCTGCTGGCGGTCACGCGCGAGTTCATCAATCCAGCCGTCTCGCGTGCCGGCCTGGGACGTTGCCTGCGCCGCCACGGTGTCTCGGATCTACGTAACCTGGTCGAGCAGGAAGGCACTGCGCCCGCCACGAAAAAGACCTTCAAGGACTACGAGCCGGGCTTTGTGCACATCGACATCAAGTACCTGCCGCAGATGCCCGACGAGACGGCAAGGCGCTATCTCTTCGTTGCCATCGACCGTGCTACGCGCTGGGTCTTCATCGAGCTCTATGCCGACCAGACCGATGGCAGCAGTGGCGACTTCCTCAACAAAGTCCAGCAAGCCTGTCCCGTCAAGATCGTCAAGCTTCTGACCGACAACGGCAGCCAGTTCACCGACCGCTTCACGGCTGGCGGCAAGAAGAAGGAACCCAGCGGCACACACGTGTTCGACCGCCTGTGCAAGCAGCTCGGCATCGAGCACCGGCTCATCCCGCCTCGTCATCCGCAGACCAACGGCATGGTGGAGCGCTTCAACGGTCGTATCAGCGACATCGTCAACCAGACCCGTTTTGGTTCAGCTGCCGAACTGGAATCGACGCTGCGCAATTACGTCAAGATCTACAACCACAGCATTCCGCAACGCGCGCTCCAACACAAAACACCCGTTCAGGCGCTCAAGGAATGGCATGAAAAACGCCCTGAATTGTTCAGGAAACGCGTGTATAACCAGCCGGGTCTTGACATATAGGTTAATGTCATGATAATAATGGTTTCTTAGACGTCAGGTGGCACTTTTCGGGGAAATGTGCGCGGAACCCCTATTTGTTTATTTTTCTAAATACATTCAAATATGTATCCGCTCATGAGACAATAACCCTGATAAATGCTTCAATAATATTGAAAAATGACTTCTTAACGTGAGTTTTCGTTCCACTGAGCGTCAGACCCCTAATCCCAGCTGTAGCGGCCTGATTACATCCGGCCGCTACACCTAGCTCCACCTTCAAACAAGGAATATCGTTGATGTCACTGTATCGCCGTCTAGTTCTGCTGTCTTGTCTCTCATGGCCGCTGGCTGGCTTTTCTGCCACCGCGCTGACCAACCTCGTCGCGGAACCATTCGCTAAACTCGAACAGGACTTTGGCGGCTCCATCGGTGTGTACGCGATGGATACCGGCTCAGGCGCAACTGTAAGTTACCGCGCTGAGGAGCGCTTCCCACTGTGCAGCTCATTCAAGGGCTTTCTTGCTGCCGCTGTGCTGGCTCGCAGCCAGCAGCAGGCCGGCTTGCTGGACACACCCATCCGTTACGGCAAAAATGCGCTGGTTCCGTGGTCACCCATCTCGGAAAAATATCTGACAACAGGCATGACGGTGGCGGAGCTGTCCGCGGCCGCCGTGCAATACAGTGATAACGCCGCCGCCAATTTGTTGCTGAAGGAGTTGGGCGGCCCGGCCGGGCTGACGGCCTTCATGCGCTCTATCGGCGATACCACGTTCCGTCTGGACCGCTGGGAGCTGGAGCTGAACTCCGCCATCCCAGGCGATGCGCGCGATACCTCATCGCCGCGCGCCGTGACGGAAAGCTTACAAAAACTGACACTGGGCTCTGCACTGGCTGCGCCGCAGCGGCAGCAGTTTGTTGATTGGCTAAAGGGAAACACGACCGGCAACCACCGCATCCGCGCGGCGGTGCCGGCAGACTGGGCAGTCGGAGACAAAACCGGAACCTGCGGAGTGTATGGCACGGCAAATGACTATGCCGTCGTCTGGCCCACTGGGCGCGCACCTATTGTGTTGGCCGTCTACACCCGGGCGCCTAACAAGGATGACAAGCACAGCGAGGCCGTCATCGCCGCTGCGGCTAGACTCGCGCTCGAGGGATTGGGCGTCAACGGGCAGTAAGGCTCTGAAAATCATCTATTGGCCCACCACCGCCGCCCTTGCGGGCGGCATGGATTACCAACCACTGTCACATTTAGGCTAGGAGTCTGCGCGGCAGAGCCGTGTGACCGGTTTTCTGTAGAGCACTGACGATGGCGGCGGCGCTCTCTGCAATTGGCAAGGCGTCGGCGCCAAGGATACCAATCTTGCGGCGCGCGGCGTGTTATGACGACTGGGGTGCATTTGAGCCGCCCCATTTAACCTTCGCCCTCACAGATACGCCATTCGCCTCAGATTTAGCGCCATGCAGACGAGCTTCCACTCGGCTTGCACCTTGTCCAGGCCCCTCATGCTGAACTGACGCAATCCCATCACCGCCTTGATCCAACCATTCGGAGCCTCCACGATCGACTTGCGCCGGCGGTAAGCTGCATCGCCTTGCTCCGTTTTCAATTTCGCCGCAATCGCCGCCGTATGCGGATGGGTCTTGGCATTGACCTTGGCATCTTCACGTCCCTCGCGGCCGAGGGCAACGATGACATCGCCGTGGTGATCGGCGACCTTTGCCAGAACAGCCTCACTACGGAATCCCGCATCCGCCAGCGTCTGGGCCGGCATTTCTCCGGTGTTGGCCTGAACTGCTGCCAGCATGCCCAGCAGCGCCTGACTGTCCGCGGCGCAGTTGGTCAACTCCGCCGCCACGATGATCTGGTGCTCGGCATCGACCGCTGTGTACCCGTTGTAGCTCTGCTCGGAGCCACCACCGGCGTGTTTCATGATCCGGCTGTCCGGATCGGTGAAGCTTTCCTGATCACGGTCATCCGGCACACCAAACTCGCGTTTGTACGAGCCACCGCCCTTGTCCGAGCCATCCGGATGGCGAGGCCGGCGGCCATCGTCTTCGCTGCGCCCCCGGGCCTGGTCCGCTTCACGCTGGCGCGCTTCCAGGCGCGCCTTTGCCGCCTGGATCGCCTCCAGGCGCTTCTCGCGGCGAGAAATCTCGGCAGGAATGTCCAGCTCCGGCTCGTTACGCTCCTGGTCGTCGGTAGCCTTGGCGCGATCAAGCAGCGCCTTGATCTCGCAATGCAATTCGTCCTCGGCCGGCTTCATGCGCTTATAGCTCATCGCCTTGTGGTCGCCATGTTTGGCGGCTTCGTATTCAGGTTCTTTAGAGAGATCCTTTAGATCGCCGTTCCTCACTACTGCCGGGAAGTCTCCCCAGGGAGCACGTTCGGCCTTATGTTCGGTCATGGTTTCAATCCCGGTCAGCGTCCCATATAGCCCCGAAACCTGCCAGGTGGGCCAAGATAGACCAGGCACCATAAGCAATAGGGCTAGGGTTGGTTTTGCTCACCCAACGCCTGAAGGTTCGGGTTCCCTTTCCGCTGCCTCTCTCACCAGGCAAACCAACGAGATCAGCGACATCAACGCCACTGAGAGGCTTACTAAGCCCTTTTCGTTGCCTAATCAGCTCCAACACCTCTTTGATTTCATCGGCGGTTGGAGCCTGCCAATCTTCAGCGAACGGCCTAAGCGTTTCAGGTCTAATCATGCGATAAATCCTCAAATAGCCCCGGTCAATGCCGGGGCTTTTTTATCAATGGGTAACGGTCGCGGCGGCCTCCCGATACGCCTTCAGTTCAATCAAGAGCAAGCCAAGCTCCCGCATCTTCATGCGCGGCATATGAACGGGGCGGCGGGCCGTCAGAGCGTCGCCAATGTGTTTTGCAAGTGATACAATATCCGTATTCATCGCGTTTATCCTCAAATTGACCGGTGAAAGCCCCTGTGATTGGTTGCAGCCATACCAGGGGCACCATTTCTTTTTCTACCTATGCACCTCCTTTAAGAGCCCCGGCCATCACCGGGGCTTTCTGTTGCTAGTCTATTGCGGCCAAGATGGCCTCTTTTTCGTCATGCTCACAAGCCCAATCCCGCAAGCTGTGATACAGCCTTGAAAACCGCTCCTGGTCAGCGCCTTCTGTGTGAAATGACAGATGGCTATAGAGGTAGAGGCAAGCGGTAATCCCGGCAGCATCGGCGCTCATTTGGCCACTAAAGTAGTTCATGGCCTCGATGTTCAGCATTTCATCACGACGCCCAGGAGCCATATAAAAGCCGCCGTTCGACAGCTCCCACATAAGCCAATAAGCCCCGCGATACTCGCGGCAGAGCCCTTTCATTTGCTGGTAAAGCATCGACTCGAAAACCACATAGAAACGGCCTACATAGCGGGGCATTGCAGCCATACGGCGAGGGGTGGCGACCAGGGAGCAGATCAGGGGATTAAGTTCTGTTTGCATCATCGGAGTTCTCCGGTATTGACCGTGGCGGGTGCCCGGCCTTCTGAGATATATAATAGGCCATTTTGGCCTATTGTGTCAAGCGGGTACAATAAAAAATAGGCCAAATCGGCCTACTTTTTTTCTCTCCAACTGAGCCACATTTTATTCAGCTCCAGGCTGCGGGCTGGCCAATCTGGCAGATTCACCGCATGGGCGCGGTAGTTGATCCGAGTATTCAGAGTGCAACGGGGAAAGGGGTTGGCCACCTTGCAGTAACGATAAAACAGACCGACGAGGCGAGCACCGTAACGATCACGCTCCCAGGTCAAAACGTTGTGCATATGCTCGCGGCGTTCGCGTATCCATTCTCGATAGAGTTGGTGAAAGGTGCGGTTAGCTGTGTGGATCATCGGAGTTCTCCGGTATTGACCGTGGCGGGTGCCCGGTCTTCTTAATTAAGATTATAGGCCAAAATGGCCTACTATGGCAAGAAAAAGCGCGCTCTACGTTAAAAAAATCACGTAGTCGCGGGGGATTGCCGCCAAGATTTCGCATAGCGTCGCCTGATTTCGTACGTACGAAATGGGCCACCTGGTCGAGCTGCTGCCGATGCCTGGTGAGTTGGCCACCTGGTTGATTTCCTTCTGGCGTCCAGATCTGAACTTGGCCACCTGGTCGAGCTGCTGCCGGTGCCTGGTAAGTTGGCCACCTGGTTGATTTCCTTCTGGCGTCCAGATCTGAACTTGGCCACCCGGTCGAGCTGCTGCCGGTGCCTGGTAAGTTGGCCACCTGGTCGAACTGCTGCCGGATCTAAAGGTGGAATATTAAGCAGGTAGTGATAGACTGAGATCCAGGGGAACCGCAGAATTCGGAAAAAATCGTACGCTAAGCTAAGGAAGGTCTGAAAAAGCCCCCGCTCGAGAAATGCATCCCAGCAACCATGCGGGTTACAGAGCGGTGATTTCGCGAAACATGGGCTTTTTCAGAGCTTCCTTAGCGTTACGATAAAGCTAGCATGGAAACGATAGGTGCAAGCAAGTTAAGGGTTGCATCGCGCATGTCAATCTAGGCTATACCCTAACTTGATGTCAGGCAGGGCCGCGCCGCTTCGTCAGAATAGAGTCTGCTTTCCCATTTTTTGACACATGCCCGCGAAGGTTATAGATTTCAGCCTGACAGAAATGGGCTTTGAGGCACAACGGAACAGAAAGTGCACTTAAGCCGCCTTCAACCAAGGAGACATCGTGCAGGGGCACCGCATCGGCTACGTCCGGGTCAGCAGCTTTGACCAGAACCCGGAACGCCAGCTGGAACAAACCCAGGTGAGCAAGGTGTTCACCGACAAGGCATCGGGCAAGGACACCCAGCGCCCCCAGCTCGAAGCGCTGCTGAGCTTCGTCCGCGAAGGCGATACAGTGGTGGTGCACAGCATGGATCGGCTGGCCCGCAACCTCGATGACCTGCGTCGCTTGGTACAGAAGCTGACTCAGCGCGGCGTGCGCATCGAGTTCCTGAAGGAGGGCCTGGTGTTCACTGGCGAGGACTCGCCGATGGCCAACCTGATGCTGTCGGTGATGGGGGCCTTCGCTGAGTTCGAGCGCGCCCTGATCCGCGAGCGGCAGCGTGAGGGCATCGCCTTGGCCAAGCAGCGTGGCGCGTACCGGGGCCGCAAGAAAGCCCTGTCCGATGAGCAGGCTGCTACCCTGCGGCAGCGAGCGACGGCCGGCGAGCCCAAGGCGCAGCTTGCCCGCGAGTTCAACATCAGCCGGGAAACCCTCTACCAGTACCTCCGCACGGACGACTGACACATGCCGCGTCGCTTGATCCTCTCGGCCACGGAGCGGGACACCCTGCTTGCGCTGCCGGAAAGCCAGGATGACCTGATCCGCTACTACACCTTCAACGACTCCGACCTGTCGCTGATCCGCCAGCGACGCGGCGACGCCAACCGCCTCGGCTTCGCCGTGCAGCTCTGCCTGCTGCGCTACCCCGGTTACGCGCTGGGAACCGACAGCGAGCTGCCCGAGCCGGTCATCCTGTGGGTGGCGAAGCAAGTCCAGGCCGAGCCGGCGAGCTGGGCAAAGTACGGCGAGCGCGACGTGACCCGTCGCGAGCATGCCCAGGAACTGCGCACCTACCTGCAACTGGCCCCGTTCGGCCTGTCCGACTTCCGCGCCCTGGTGCGCGAGCTAACCGAGCTGGCCCAGCAGACCGACAAAGGCTTGCTGCTGGCCGGTCAGGCCCTGGAGAGCCTACGGCAGAAACGACGCATCCTGCCGGCGCTGAGCGTGATTGACCGGGCCTGCTCGGAAGCCATTGCGCGAGCCAATCGGCGGGTCTACCGCGCCCTGGTCGAACCACTCACGGACTCGCATCGGGCCAAGCTGGACGAGCTGTTGAAGCTCAAGGCCGGCAGCAGCATCACCTGGTTGACCTGGCTGCGCCAGGCACCGCTGAAACCCAACTCTCGGCACATGCTGGAACACATCGAGCGGCTGAAGACATTTCAGTTGGTGGACTTGCCCGAAGGCCTGGGCCGGCACATCCACCAGAACCGCCTGCTCAAGCTGGCCCGCGAGGGTGGGCAGATGACGCCCAAAGACCTCGGTAAGTTCGAGCCGCAGCGCCGCTACGCGACCCTGGCCGCCGTGGTGCTGGAGAGCACCGCGACCGTGATCGATGAGCTGGTCGATCTGCATGACCGCATCCTGGTCAAGCTGTTCAGCGGCGCGAAGCACAAGCATCAGCAGCAGTTCCAGAAGCAGGGCAAGGCGATCAACGACAAGGTGCGCCTGTACTCCAGGATCGGCCAGGCGCTGCTGGAAGCGAAGGAAAGCGGCAGCGACCCCTATGCCGCCATCGAGGCGGTGATTCCCTGGGACGAGTTCACCGAGAGCGTCAGCGAGGCCGAGCTGCTGGCCCGGCCGGAAGGCTTCGACCACCTGCACCTGGTCGGCGAGAACTTCGCCACCCTGCGCCGTTACACGCCGGCCTTGCTGGAGGTGCTGGAACTGCGCGCCGCGCCGGCCGCGCAAGGCGTGCTGGCAGCCGTGCAGACCCTGCGTGAGATGAACGCCGACAACCTGCGCAAGGTGCCGGCCGATGCACCCACGGCCTTCATCAAGCCGCGCTGGAAGCCGCTGGTGATCACCCCGGAAGGCCTCGACCGGAAATTCTACGAAATCTGCGCCCTGTCCGAGCTGAAGAACGCCCTGCGCTCCGGCGACATCTGGGTCAAGGGCTCGCGGCAGTTCCGCGACTTCGACGACTACCTGCTGCCGGCCGAGAAGTTCGCCGCACTCAAGCGCGAGCAGGCCCTGCCCCTGGCGATCAACCCGAACAGCGACCAGTACCTGGAAGAGCGTTTGCAGCTGCTGGACGAGCAGTTGGCCACCGTCACCCGCCTGGCCAAGGACAACGAGCTGCCCGATGCCATCCTCACCGAGTCAGGGCTGAAAATCACCCCGCTGGATGCGGCGGTGCCGGATCGGGCGCAGGCGCTGATCGACCAAACCAGCCAGTTACTGCCGCGCATCAAGATCACCGAACTGCTGATGGACGTGGACGACTGGACGGGCTTCAGCCGCCACTTCACCCACTTGAAGGACGGGGCCGAGGCCAAAGACAGGACGTTGCTGCTGTCCGCAATCCTCGGTGATGCGATCAACCTCGGGCTGACCAAGATGGCCGAGTCGAGCCCCGGCCTGACCTACGCCAAGCTGTCCTGGCTGCAAGCCTGGCACATCCGCGACGAAACCTATTCGGCGGCCTTGGCCGAGCTGGTCAACCACCAGTATCGCCACGCCTTTGCCGCCCACTGGGGCGACGGCACGACCTCATCCTCCGATGGCCAGCGCTTCCGCGCGGGTGGCCGGGGCGAGAGCACCGGGCACGTCAACCCGAAGTACGGTAGCGAGCCGGGACGGCTGTTCTATACCCATATCTCCGACCAGTACGCGCCGTTCAGCACCCGCGTGGTGAATGTCGGCGTCCGCGATTCCACCTATGTGCTCGACGGCCTGCTGTACCACGAGTCCGACCTGCGGATCGAGGAGCACTACACCGACACGGCCGGCTTCACCGATCACGTCTTTGCCCTGATGCACCTGCTAGGCTTCCGCTTCGCGCCGCGCATCCGCGACCTCGGCGAAACCAAGCTGTACGTGCCGCAGGGCGTGCAAGCCTACCCGACGTTGCGCCCGCTGATCGGCGGCACCCTGAACATCAAGCACGTGCGTGCCCACTGGGACGACATCCTGCGCCTGGCCAGCTCGATCAAGCAGGGCACCGTCACCGCCTCGCTGATGCTGCGCAAGCTCGGCAGCTACCCGCGCCAGAACGGACTGGCCGTGGCCCTGCGCGAGCTGGGCCGGATCGAGCGCACGCTGTTCATCCTGGACTGGCTGCAAAGTGTTGAACTGCGCCGCCGCGTGCATGCCGGCCTGAACAAAGGTGAGGCGCGCAACTCGCTGGCCAGGGCGGTGTTCTTCAACCGCCTTGGGGAAATCAGGGATCGGAGCTTCGAGCAGCAGCGCTACCGGGCCAGCGGCCTCAACCTGGTGACGGCGGCTATCGTGCTGTGGAACACGGTGTACCTGGAACGCGCCACCCAGGGGTTGGTCGAGGCCGGCAAGCCGGTGGACGGCGAGCTGCTGCAATTCCTGTCGCCGCTGGGCTGGGAGCACATCAACCTAACCGGCGATTACGTCTGGCGGCAGAGCCGCAGACTGGAAGACGGGAAGTTTCGGCCCTTACGGATGCCCGGAAAACCTTAGCGTACGATTTTTTCCGAATTCTGCGGGCTCCCCATCAACACGGATAAAGCGCCCGCCTATGGTCGCGCGCTTGCTCTGCTCAAACGCGAAGGCCGGTGCCCGTCTGACGTTGAACACCGACAGATTAAGTACCGGAACAACGTGATTGAATGCGATCATGGCAAACTGAAACGGATAATCGGCGCCACGCTGGGATTTAAATCCATGAAGACGGCTTACGCCACCATCAAAGGTATTGAGGTGATGCGTGCACTACGCAAAGGCCAGGCCTCAGCATTTTATTATGGTGATCCCCTGGGCGAAATGCGCCTGGTAAGCAGAGTTTTTGAAATGTAAGGCCTTTGAATAAGACAAAAGGCTGCCTCATCGCTAACTTTGCAACAGTGCCCATGTAGCCTATCAGCATGTCGTACCTGTCACATATACGTTCGTTTGTGCGTGAAGGTGGAGGGATGAAAAGTTGGCAGTTATCGCAGCTACCCGGTCACTACCCCATGACATAGGTACTCACTCTTTCCATTGACCCTCTCCCATTAACTAAAGCGTGAAACGATTGAGGTATGAGTAGATGGTAGTCCCGTCTTCTTTTTCTATTATTTCTTCTCCGCCTATAAACCTCTGCCCCAATGAAATTGAAGGAGTATTACCATTATCAACAGTGGCGCCAATAAAAATAGCCTCAACTCCAGCCCCCTTGAGACCATTCTTAAACTCGTTGAATGCCTTTTCTACTGTATCTCTACCAACCCCTTTACCTCTAAAGTCCGCTCTAACAAACCATCCTACATCAGTTGTTCCCTCATCAAGAGAGACAATAAACACACATATTGCGATTATTTCGTCGCGATCATTCAAAGTAGCATAAGTGAATCGGCTCCTGTTTTTTTCAGGAATATCCATATGGACTAGTAAATCTTCATATAGGGAGGAGCGCTTAAGACTGATAACGGAATTATTATAAGCATCACATAACGCATTGTATCCTGATTCAATTATCTCGATATTATTCATCTAATTATCATCCAGTTATTAATATTTAAACTAATAAACAACTCTTGTGCTAAACCCGGAATTAATGACAGCAACGGCGATGAATTGACCTAGCCAGTCGCAATGGAATTGTCCATGCCGATAGTGAGTACCGTCTGGCTATCTTTCACAATTCGGATGAACTCATTTTTCCCGAGCACCCTGATTAACCTGCTGATACCTTTTCCACCACGTGAAACCTTTATCTGCGCCTTAATTTTTTCCGGGGCTATATAGCTATTCAACCCTTCCACAGAGCACAATGCATAAAATCGCAGATTCGCAGAATGACTCAGAAAATTGGTTTTCCGGTCAGGGCTCATCCATCCGATCATGTCCAAGATATCATCATTGTTACCAACGGTGCAAAACTGGGTCTTCCGCAACTTAGGTGGAGTTGTTTAAGCCAGAGGGCTCATGACTCGTCGTCGAAGTAACTCGAAGCCAGCTCGACCGTACATCTGTCGTTTCAGCATCTTCAGGCGGTTTACATGGCCTTCCACAACGCCATTACTCCATCTGCTGCTTATCGCTTCGTGTATTGCTGTTGCATCCGCTTCCATACTGGCCGCAACACGCTGAAGGTCAATGAGCCCACTTTGACTTACGTCAGTGAACGATTGATTTAACTGCGATTTATTCTTCGTTTTCAGCATTCGATAGAAGTCGAGCGACAGCTGTTGCGCCATTTTCAGTTGCGGTTCTTTCTGGCACATCGATTCGATGAAGCGGGATGCATAGTTTTCTTCTCCTCTGATCATTCGCCAGGGCATTAACCAGCGGCTTACCCTGGATGCTGAGGGGAGTCGAACTGGGGCGATAACGGGACTGTTAACCTGCTTACGCCACTTAGCCACAACATCCCTGACCGTCGTTTCGCTCCCGGTGAAGCCAACATTTACCATCTCCCTCCAAGCCTATATTTGCAACAGTGCCAGTATTCTCCTCCCAGATGATACTAGCTGAATGATTTCCATCGAATTACTGTAATGTAGTACCACCCGCAGAAACGCCCAAGGTATTGGCCGGATGTTATGCGGTCGAGAAACGCATGACTCCACAAGATACGCACAGGGTTGTTGTTTATCCATCTCTCGGGCTAGTGTATCCATCAGGGCGGATTTGTTTTTATCACCATTTTGTCTATAAGTCAGAAAAGGAATAATGTTGGGAAAAACAGTTATCAAGGGAATCGGTAACAGCAGCATTATCTTAATGAATAAATCCCACACAAAAAATACCTTACTCATTCGACTTCGTGTTATACATACCAGTATTTATAACAGTTTTAATCATCTAAATAGTCTTTTCAAGTATAGAACGTTATATTGAACATCAAACAGTTATTAAGGCTGGGATTGACTAAAGCGTTTTCTTTTCAAATACAATATGACGGTGTGGCTTTACAACAATACAACTGATGCATGAGCCATCTCTTTGAGTGGATCAATAGCCCGGCTCTGCATCAGTTGGAACAAGCCGAATGGAGGTTGCCAATTTTCACGACTTATTCAATCACCGTAATTACTCTCCACAATAAAACTAGGCCTGTAGCCGAAGATTTTGATGATGAGCTTGAACTGTCACAGAGCCGGTGGTACCGAACACTTCAAACGTATGAACGTAGGCGGGACGTTAGCTTATTGATAGTTCGTAGGAGTAAATCTCACCAATTCCAATTGTACGGTTGATGGATTTTATAGGATAGTCATATATTGCTCCCAATTGTTTTTCAACGCTATTATTTGGATGATTGTTAATTAAGAAAACGCAGATACCGATAGCCGTAGGCTTTGTACCTAAGGATGTCAGCACCAGTCTTGGGTTTTCTGCATATATATCTAATAAGGTCTGATATACGGCGTAAGGGTTTGCACCAGGACAGGTTCTTAGATCTGTCTCCATGCTGTCGAAATGTAATAAATGCTTTCTGAGTGATTTGTTCTCCCAGCCTGGGATATAAGCTGGGACTGATATACAAGCCAGTAATTTATTGAAGCTTGCCCCATCATCATTACTTAAAATCTGGCCTAGACGAGAGTTTTCAAATCCTAAGAATGAAACCAGGCTGGTTTTTTGTAAGCCAGATGTGATTGTATTCAGTGAAAATACGGGAAGAGAAGAAAATGGCTGTCGGCCATCGCTTAATTGATACTCCTCATCCCCGCCCTCAGTCGAAGGCGACTTACTGTATTCTTTCGGTTCAATGTAGAGAACAGTAAATGATTCTATACCTTCAATCATATTAATGGAGTAAAAAAGATACAATATTTCAGGGAAATCAAGAGAAGTAGAGTCTATTATTACTTTTTTAGGCGACATAGAGATTAATGCATCCTTCAATGCTAACAATTTGTATTTATTACCATTGAGTTTTAATGCATATTCATCTTTTACATATTTAACCTGAAATGCATTGCTTGCGTTTACTTTTTTTATCGCCAGGCCAGTTCTCTCATCTAACTCTTCACCATAGAAAAAAATGTCATGATGGCGATTAGTAAAATCTAAGTTGTTGTGAGTTCTGATACGTTTGAATTTTATCATAACAGGCCCAACTGGTATGATGTGACTGAACTAGAAACATCAAAAGATGAGTCATCGATATCCCACCGGGCTCCATATTTCTTTAACAAGGATGAAAAATCTTCATCACTACCTACAAAAATGGTTTCAACCTCACCTTTGCTAAATTTTATTTTTTTCTTTTTTCTGTGGCTTATTCCAAAATATGGTGCAAGAACTGGATGTAAGACGTAATCATTGAGTTCCAGGTTGTCAGTTGATTTACTCTTCGTTCCTTTCTGTTCAATCAGCACGGACCACACCAATGATTCATTTAGGATTTCCTTAACATTATAAGCAAGAAGATTTATATCAGTTAAATCTAAAGTGAAATGGTTTACTTCTGATTCGCTCTGAGAACGTCGAGATTGGCAATAGTTGAAAATCGCACCAAGTCTTTTAGCCACTCTTTTTAGATGCATTCCATGAGCACCAAAATCTCCTATTTTTTCAATTTCGAGTTCACTCGTCTTCAGGGTGGCCTCTAATTGAGCTTCGATTGTCATGGATGGTATCGTTTTTGGCGGCAGTGGAGACGTGATATTTGTTTTTGTTACCGACTGGTGACATAACTCCAGAAAATGTCTGATGTTCCCTCTTGATAAATATACAAACTGTTTATAGCCAGCGTACAGTGGGCAGATTCTGGTTGGTAATTTATTATAAAGATAGAGAATTACACCGACGAGATTGTTAGGTATCCATGATTTATATTTTGTTGTATGTCCTGCTTTATATTGCAAATATTGTTCTAACACCTCGTCTGGGCTAATACTTTTCCTATTCAGCAATGCACCATTTATCAGGCTTGCCTCAGGAAATTTATCATCTATAAAATATTGAACTTGCAATTTTGACTTTGATTTAGACAAACCGGTTTCAATCATTGAATGTAATTTTTTAGTTAATGCGTCATCACTGAATATTTCATGTGATATCTCTTTTGTCGATTTTTCAGGAAGAAACTTACTGGCCAGATTTTTAATTGAATCCTGATACTCCTTCGTTTGTCTGTGCGGGATTTGATGTTCTGACGTAAATATGGAACGGAGTTTTTCATGATCAGTGTTTTCTATATAATCTGAAAAGCGCAGGGCTAATATCTCACCAGCAAATGTATCAAAGTCATTGAGATACAGTTCTTCTAAGTCTATATATCTGAAATCATGCTGCTCAACAATGCTTTCGTTGCCTAACGTTTTATGTGAAATATTAGCATTTTTCTTATAGGCAACACTGAACAGTAACGGCATGGATCCGTGCTTCATTAAAGTATTGATTATTGCCTGCTGGTCTGATGTCAAGTTCTCGAACTCGTCAATGTAAACTTGAAAATTAGGCTTTATAATGCATCCAGTTATTGCATGTAGTTTGCTAATGATATTCTGTAATGAAAATTTTGTATCAAGAGAAAACGGTGGTGTTTCAGTAACTGGGGCATTTATCCAATTGCAAAGAGTAAACAGTCTTTCATGTAAAAGATCGCTAACATCAACAAGTTTCGCATTTTTATCAATGCCCAAACCTTCAGAAATTGTATCTGGCAATTTCAGATTATTAATCTTCTCTTTCAACGAAAAAACAGGAGATTTTTCGGACAATAAATTATTGGTTAGTTTAACAAACTCAATAATCAGCGATAGACTCATGTACGTTTTGAAAGCTGTTGACCAAAATTTTCCGAGCCAAGCTTCGGTTAATAACTGGCTAAAGGATGTATCCGGGCGCCAATATATACCCAGATTGGAAAGATCCTCAATACCAATCGTATCTTTATTCACACTTAGAGCTGTCTGGTGGCAATGATACTTTAAGAACATCGTTTTTCCATATCCTCTCCCCCCAATAACTATACTTGCTTTTGTCGTTTTTTTTAGATTTACATCTTCGTACCCTAAGGGAAGAACATATTTACCATAGAGATCATCAGGTAATTCTTCGGCACGGTTTTTCGAAAAAATCTCGTTAAATTTCATATTTTACCTTTTGAATAACCTATTCCATCCTTCATTTTCAAACCAGAGGAATGAAAGATTATTATTTGGAGTTGAGTTTGCCAAGACATAACTAAGCCCCAAATTACCGAACCCTAATGGATTGCTTATTGAGTTCTTATTACATATATCAATGTACAATCTTAAGAAGTCATTATGTGTATAGAAATATTCTCTATTTATTCTCCTGTTGGATGCTCTAAAGAAACTATGATTTTCATCCAAGTACTCAACAGGCCTAATAATTAGGTTTTTATATTTAGATTGTATCCTTATTGTTGAATCGCGTAGAGCCGCAAATGGAATGAATATTATTTTCTTTCCAAGTTCATCAAGATTTGTTTCTTTCATGAAAGTGTCAATTTGAGTGCCAGAACCAAGCATATCATCAAAAAAAACTATCGCTTTGATTCTTGGTGGCAATTTTTCTATATTTTCAACTTTTACCCCTAAGTTTTTATCGAAAAAATCTCTTTGTAGGAATGTGTGTATTACATCACCACTTTTAGTGACTTTACTATCCACATTATTTATTACGGACGTTCGAAACGGAAGATTCCTTGCATGTTTTGGCGAGTTGATGTCATTCATCCATTTTTCAATATCCTCAATATGGTAAATATCTAACTCCTCTAAGATCTGTGGGAGAATAATTGAGGATATATTATAGCCCATAGATGTAACAGTTTCTCTGTTACGATATATCAACTCGCTTAACACAGAGGCTGCAAGATATTTTTCCTTTTCATCCTTGAAATTATCTAACCAGCGTTGCAGTACTGATACTTTTACATTATCCCAGTAACCAATCTTGATTAATTTTTTAGATTGTTCAATAATCGCTTCAGTATCTCTTGCTGTAATATGATCTATTTTCATGATGTTATTATCGCAGGGGTAGTTTTTTTATGTCATTTAATGTTATGTACTGCGCTCCAATGCCTTTCGAAATACTTTTAATCCAGTCGACTCCAAATTTCGATTTTAATGCCGCGGCAACCATTTCACCACATTCGTACTCAGAAGCTTTGATAACAAAAACACAATCTGTAATGGAAAAAGAACCGTTTCGTATGATCCCAACTTTCCCCAAACATCTTGTTCCTACACGGGGTACAACAACATCTCCTTTCACCGCCTGTACGGCTGAACCATTTTCTGCACTGTCATTGTTATTTTCAAATAAAGAAAAATCATTATAAAAAGAAGATGAATGGATTATCGCATCATGCAGTTGAGTTTTTTTCGTTTTGCTGATATTCCCTCTCATAACTTTTATACCTGAAGTTTCAATCGTTTTTTCGTTATTGTTATATTTAAAAGAGTTATATTGATGGTCGGCCCTTTCAATAAACTCTTCTTTTTTAAGCCTTATCGCTTTATTTTTTTTTGAACTTCTTGTTGTTATTGATGGGCTTATTGATTTTTTGTTACTGACAGTGAGAATATGAGTCCTTGCTTCAGTTCCCAAAAATGCCTTATTATCTAATTCTATAACATCTATATATTTAAATAATGAGGTTATTTTTTCTCTGAGTGGTTTATATTTCTCGCTTGAAAATATCGTATCAGGTACAACAATTCCACAACAACTGTCTCGATCAAGCAACTTAAGCGATAACATTAAGAACAAAACCTCAGCTCTGTAATATTTTGTTTTATGATTTAGTGCCCACTCCTTAAATAAGAACCTTGTATAGGCAGTATGTTCAGCTGTATAAAAAGGAGGATTGCCAATGACTATGCCATATGTACTGTTTTGTGCCTTTATTTTATCAAAACTGGCTGAATGGGTTGCATCTAAACATATACTCGTCGTGTTTTGTAATAGGTCTAACTTTCTGCAGTTTTCATCATCAATATCAATTCCGTAGAGCTTTGCGTTGTCGTATTTGAGCGCAGCTGTCATCAACAACGAGCCTTCACCAGCACTTAAGTCAATGATTGTACTTGCTTCGTCTGATGGTAATGATGAGATAAGCAACTCTGCCACATCCCGGTTTGTATAGTACTGAGATAGACGTTTTTTTCTTGAAATCGTTTTGCCCATGCTCAACTTGAACTTCCGCCTCTTCTGCTCTTGTTTTTGGAATGCTACCGCCCTCAGATCATCATGTCTGATAGCCATATCATTTAACAGATAATTCAAATGTTTTATCTTTGTTAAAGATATAGGCAACAGAGACTGGACTCAATAACTTTTCTACTTATTAAAATGTACGTTTGAAAAGTAGACTTCTGCGGTACACTCTGACTGACCTGCTCCCCGTATTTTCACACAGACTGCTGTTAGTTACTTCCGCCTTTGGCACAAAGCAGACGTTAAGACTTACAGCATCGGGAAACTTCTGGATGCCGCGTCAGCGGCATGGAGGCGCCAGATGAGGTTACATGTGTCTGTGGCGTCAAATGGCGCCGAAAGCCCGGCGTAGCCGGTTACCGGGCTATAAATTCTGCCACCCTACCCCCTGCCCTGATTAGCCTTAACCATCTAACAGCAATGAAGAAGTCAAAGTAATCCCTTTTAACCCCGGTGAGCGGGCTTTACGGCGTTTACGACGTAAAGGGCGTGATTTCCGGGGCCTTAGCGGCGGCAGCTTGCTGCTGACGCTTAGGGGGATGTTCATCAACTATTTCAGCGACACCAGGAAACTTAACACGGTAGCTGCAAAGCCATACCCGCTCAAAACGTCTCAGGAGCCTCTGTACGCGGTCGGAGTGGTCCCGACAAGGCGACAGCCGCAGTCGGGGCGTATCTCCGCGTTAGCGGGCCGGAGGGCCGCTTACGAGCGTGTACTAAATAACTGACCGCTGCTCCACTTACAGCGATGAAGAAGAGTAGTTACAACACCCATCATTAAAAGCGATGTTGTTCCCCGGCCGTTGGCCGGGGTTGGGCGGCGCTTTTCAGTGGTGGGGAGGGGCACCTGACCGGCAAACCGGTGCTGGTTTTATGATGAATATCTTTATGAATGCTGTAACTAATTTGGTTTTCCGGCCGGGGCCCGTCGCGAAGCGATGGGAGCTCTCTCTGGTGTTGCCGAACCGGCGCGACCGTCAGGTCGCTGCAAGGGCGGGCATTCTCCGCAGCCTGTCCACAGGGCAGGCGATGAACAGGTTATGTGTTTACAGGATTTATTAAAGGATCTTTAAAAGAGGTACAGAGCTGGTGTTTAAAAGGAACCACGCGCCTTGAAAGTCCGACGGCATGTGCTTTGTGCGTATCACGGTTGTAGCCTAATGAAATACTCCCTTGCAGTTATATGTGGATAACAGAAATCGGCCGTCAGAAGTGACGCCGGCGATAACATTTAAGGCCACGTTGACGCCAGGAAGACCGGAATTATGGTGAGGAATGCAGGCCTGAAGATAAGATAATACGTAGTAGCCGGGCAACAGGCGTGCGAAAGCCTCCGGCGCCGGCCGGATTTTTTAAGGAAGGTAATGTTATATGGGCACAGTGGCCAGTCGCGTGTAGTTGTTCCCGCGCGACAGCAGCATGCGCTCCTGCACACGGCGCTCAACCTCACGCTTCAGCGCTTCTTTATCGCCCCTGAAGCGGCCGGTGGCGTATTCGCGGGTCAGTTGCTGACGCACGCGCGTCTCGATGTCATGACGCTGCCGTGATGCATCCCGCCGTGCAGTATCCCGCTTCCGGCCGTGAGATTTACGCTCAGCCTGATAGCTGCGAAAACGCTCACGCACGAACCGCCACGCTTTTGCGATCAGCTCGTCCATCTCCAGCGGTTTCAGTTTCTGCTTTTTGCGCTGCAGGTTTTCCCACTCCACACGGCTGCGGCGCGCGGCCACCACAGCCACCTCAGAAACGTCAAGCGCGGAAAACAGAGCCGGGGTGAAGGTGATATCGGTCGGGATGTTACAGCCGATCTGCGGGTCATATTCCGTCTGATAGGTGATGAGCCCCAGCTCCGCCAGAAACTTCAGCGCCCGCGTGGCACGGCTGACTGACAGGTTGCCGCTCCTTGACTCGGTGGCCAGTCCACACTCGATGGCCATATTGGTAATCGAGCGCTGCACGCGATTGGCCAGCGGATCATAGTGAAAACACATTGCCTGCAGTAGCGCGTCAATTGCACGCCGGCGCAACAGTGGTGGCATCCTGTGCCGCTTACCCAGCGAACGCAAAAACGCCACATGAATGGAAAAATCAAAACGGGACGTGAAGCCTTCGGCTTTCGCCATCAGCTTACGGCAGAACGGCAGGGTCTTTTTCCCTTCTCGCGGCGTGAAAACCGGGTTCGGGTTTTTAACCTGCCGGTAATGGGTGAACAGAGTCCGGTTCTCAGTCACACCTTCCCGCACTTATGTTGCGCGGAAGGAGTAAGTTCAGAAACTGATCTTGAAGTTCTCTGAGCATGCACATATACTCCCTGCATAGAGCAACAGCTTCTATGCAGTTTAAATGTGAACCCACTAAATCTATGAAGCCGCCAAGTTTCTGAAGATTAGTGGGTTTTCTCTTTTCTGGTCCCGGGTAGATACCTCATCAGAACCAGTCCCTTGCCACCTTAAGGCGTGGCCAGCCATCAACATTCTTTAAACGATCATCAATCTAGCATTTAGCTGAATGACTATCAACAAAGTTACTTAGTGACCGAATTATGGGTTGAAAACACGGGCTTTTTCACTCTGAATCCAGCGTTCAATCATCTGAGTCTGAGTCAATCCTGTGGTTTCACACAGCTGGACAAGATCATCTTTAAGTTGTTTATCGATAAAGACATTAATTGCTTTATGCGTTTCTTTTTTACGGGAAACAAACATTTTCTGTTTCTCTGCCCCCGATAAAGGTTGCCTTTTTCGATTGACTCGTTTCGTTTTCGATGAGGAAGTTCCAGCATTTTCAATCTGCGACATCTCTGCCTCCTCAGCAATTCAACATGCATTGTTTGCAGAGGATACTACAGAATTTTTAAATCAGCGACTGACTTTATGAACGTAACCCGCGTTGGCGCACGGCTTACGTCCGGGGATCGTTTAAGGCGGTATCAGTACGTCTGTTTCCAGTCCGTTCCCTTCGACCAGCGGGATGACCAGTGCTGCAGATAGCGTTGAGCAACGACAGGGTCATCCCATACGACGAGCACGTTCTCTGAGTTGGCGCGATCGGCGGCGCGGGAAAAATTGAACGAACCGACCTCCGTATTACGCCCGTCAGCGATGATCACTTTGTCGTGGAGGATTTTGTAGGTATCCACCGTCCGGACCGGTATACCCGCGCTGACCAGCAGATTCATGGCAGCCCGGCTGGCCTTGTTGCGCTCACCGGTATTGGCTTTGTGGTCCAGAACCACTTTCACATCGAGACCACGCTGTTTTGCCCTGACAAGCGCGCCGGCGACTTCGGGTGAGGTGAAGGAATAGCCCATCAGCCGGATTTCCTGCTGTGCAGAATTAATAGTCTTCAGGACCAGCTGCAGAGCCGTTCCTTCCGGCGAATACCCCGTCTCGATGCTGGCGGCATACACGGCCGGAACTGGTGCAAACAAAGACAGGCTGATAAGCCCGTACAGACAACATCTGCGGAGCGTACGGTTCATTTTTTTCACAGTATTTCCTTAACGGGTGTTTAAGAAACGCCGGGAGCGGGGAAACTGGCTTTTCCCCGTTCCCGGGGTTGGACAACGACGCGATGCGGAGGCGTCAGGATTTTGTGGT